>NZ_JBFRST010000019.1:0-69223 GCF_041473705.1 Vibrio sp. 10N.222.55.B11 | reverse complement strand
ATGAATTAGATGAATTAGATTATTCATTCATGTTAGTTACCCATATAGAAGAAAATGGATAAATTCATATTGCGCAACTATTAACACCAGCAGTTGACTGTCGAGACAAAGCGGGTAAGAAGGAAAATATGAAGCCATTTGATATAAATGGAAAGGTAGTGAAAATGGAAAGTTTTGTGCGAATGAATATACGTCATTGACATATCCATTAACAAATGTAGGAAGAAAATATCTAATAAATGAATTGAAGAGAATGAATTTTATCACCTTCAACTCATGGAAATATTCAGCGAGAGGGTTCACAAAAATTTTCAACACTATGAAAAAAAACAACAATGCCATTTGAAAACAAATATGCTTACTTCTTATATACTCCTTTGCTGTTCTGGAGTATAAATGCGTTTTCCGTTCAACTTACATATGCAGACGAAGTTTCTGCGTTTAAAGCCGCAGGCTATAGCTTCGATGGCAAATCTTGGCGTAGTAATTGTCAGGAATTTCGCTTCACCTCATTGGGTGAAATAACTGTTGTACGAGATTTGAATGGTGATGATCAGCCTGAGGTGATTATCACAGAAAGTAATACATATTGTTATGGAAATACTGGCTATCACTATACTCTCGTCAGTAAATGGAACAATAGTAGTTGGAAGCTAATCACCAGTGGAGTTGGAATACCGAATTTTATAATTACTCAGGAACCTCACGGTTGGCCGGATATTGAGATAGGCGGCCCGGGTTTTTGTTTTCCTGTCATGCGTTGGAATGGCCGTAATTATGTATTTAGTCGGTATCAATATAACGAGGCTCCTTGTTCTCTACAATAATTCACGATGCTACATTAACAAAGCCCCAATAATGTGCACCGCAACACGCTTCACCGCCTGTACGCATGAGTGGCATATTTGTTATTGTAGTCAGTAGTTTAGAGCGGGTTACTACTTATGAAGTATGACCTTACCATTTTTGTCTACGGCATGGTGGCTAAAGTGGTTTTTGGCTATGTCGATATCGCAGAAATAAGAATAATCAGACATGGTGCCTCGATGCAATTAGTTACCACATAATTATGGCAGAGCCTCGGAAGTGGGAAGCCATGTCATTCTTTATAAGTATTAAGGGTAAATAAGTGAAAAAAGTTCTATTTCTTTTGCCATTGGCATTTAGTTTAAATGCAGCGGATAGCGCGAATTACGATGAGAAACGACGCTTGTTCTGCGAGTTGACGTCAATTAACCCATTGCTAAGTGATTTGGGAAAAGGGGATGTGAGAGATGGTTGGCTTCGAATCCAAGATGATATGTATTATTCCATAGAAATTGGTGGCTGGGTTATGTTGCGTTATGGTTCAAATGACGGCGTAAATATATCAAATACAAAAAATAGTCTTTATATTAAGGATTATGTCGGACTGACGAAATTTGATAAAAAGACAGGCAAGGTGACAATGAATTATTCTACAAAAGATATGTCACAAAAATTAGTGTGGTCATGTGATGTGGGCTTGAATCAGCCAAATAATAGCGAAATGTAATACTGATAACAAACGTATTAGGCGCTGCCGGATCCCCTAATAACTTCCCCAATCCTGCGTTTGCAATATAAAGCTACTGGTGAGGTGTCTACCTATCTTGGTGATTCTGAAGTTGTAGTGTCAGCGGGTTTGAAGGAAGAACCTATCAATTTAGCTAAAAAGGAAGATGAAAAAGCAATTGAGGATCGTGAATAAGAACAATCAGATGTGGACTCTGACGATGAGTCAAACAATGCTGAGATCCAGCGCTCGGTGTTGACGAAGCAACTGAGATGGTAGCCGAGAATGAAAAGGAAAAAGGAGGATGTGGATAATCCATATATGGACTCTTATCCACATCCTCCAGACATTCCACAAGAAGTTACACCGCTGGGTGTTGTGGAGGGTATGTATAACTTTGATGATGCAAGCGGCTTTGTTGCGTAATTCGAGGGAACTAAATCTACAACCTACACTCTGTTCAGCAACACTCACTTTTCCTCGTAGCCTCATATCTAAGCCTCGTTACAAAACAACCAAATGGAAGCAATACAACCCGAGCACTCATTAAACGTGGTTCTCTGACTCTTTGGATTGATGAGGAATCCATAAGCGGGTGGTCCAAAGCATGCAAAACCGGCGTGGTAGACCACGTCGGTTTAGTTATTTAGCGTTTAACACTGCCGCTCATGGTGAAGCGAGTCTTCTCTATGCCACTGGGGGCTTTACAATGATTTATCTATTCAATATTTAGGTTAGCCAATTTTCCGTTAAGTTGTCCGCATTAGACCTGCCTCAGTCGTGGAGCAAAGTAAGTTGAGGTCTCATTTAGTACTAAAACGAGAGGAGCAAGTCAGGACCAAGCCATTGATGCTACTGGCCTTAAGGTTTACTACGAAGGTGAGTGGAAAGTCAAAAAAACACGGGACGGAGGGCAGCGTAAAGTTATTTTAATTATATATTTCTTTTGCTTGGTCAAAGAAGCTGGATTGGAAGTAAGACGAGAAATAGGCTTATTGTTGACCTTATTTTTATCTTGGAGAGAAAAATTTGTCGCCAGTTTGTCGCCATTAGTAATTTTATTTTGTGGTAAGTGTCTGTTTTAAATTAACTTTTCTTATCGTTGTATACAATGGCTTCACTAATCCAATCAGGCCTAGATCTAACACCAATCATTACTCACCACTACAAAGTGGACGACTTCCAGAAAGGCTTCGACATGATGCGCTCTGGTATGTCAGGTAAAGTAATTCTTGATTGGGAATAAGCTTTAGCTGAGTAACAAGATATTAGAAAGGCGACAGTTTTTACTGTCGCCTTTTTTACATCTCGGAACTCAAGAAAATGGGCGATATGATCAAGGTTCAGTTGCCCATTTTTTACAGCAATGAGTTGTTAACCCAATGCAGCAGCCTGCATGATTAGGCCACAGATGTAAGCGCCGTATGTACCGAGTGCGTAACCAAGTACAGCCATTAGAATACCTACTGGAGCTAATGCTGGGTGGAACGCTGCCGCTACGATAGGAGCCGATGCAGCACCGCCGACGTTAGCTTGGCTACCTACTGCCATGAAGAACAGTGGTGCACGGATTAGCTTTGCCATCACAATCATGATAATCGCGTGGATGGTTAACCAAGTGATACCGATGAAGAAGTAGCCTGGGTTATCCAAGATAGCTGTGATATCCATCTGCATACCAATAGTGGCAACTAGGATGTAGATGAATGCAGAGCCCACTTTAGATGCGCCACTGTGCTCAAGGCTGCGTGTTGATTTGAAGCATGAAGCAATGAGTGCAAACGTAGTCACCATTACGATTAACCAGAAGAATCCAGAAGTCAGGCTGTATTGCGCCAGTTCAGGAGCATTAGTTGAGATCCATGGTGCGATAATGTCGCTAAAGAAGTGTGCTAAGCCCGTAAGGCCAAACGCAATCGCAGTGATCTTCATTAGATCCGTTGTCGTCGTCGGACGCGCGTTTTCTTCTTGGTACTTAGATACGGTTTCTTTTAGGTCTTCGATAGATGAAGTATCGGCTTTTAACCATGCATCAATCTTCTTCTGACGACCTGCCATGATAAGCAATATTGCCATCCAAATATTGGCACAGATTACGTCCACAGTAATCATCGCAGAGAACAACTGATCGTCAACTTCAAATACTTCTTTCATTGCAGCTTGGTTTGCACCGCCGCCGATCCAAGAACCAGCCACCGTTGTTAGACCACGCCATACATCACCCGATACAAGGCCAGGATTTATTTGGTCGATGATCAAGATAGCCAATGGGCCGCCAATGATAATACCGACAGTACCGGTTAGGAACATGATGACGGCTTTTGAACCTAGTCCAAAGATCTTGCGCAGATCTGCAGAGATGATCAGTAGAACGAGTGCACTCGGAAGTAAGTAACGGCTTGCAACAAAGTACAGTTTAGAATTCGAAGCATCGATTATGCCGAAGCTGTTTAATAAAGAGGGAACAAAGTAACAGAGCAATAGACCCGGAACGAACGAGTAGAATTTTTTCAGTGCGCTATTTTGGCTACTTTCCGTGATAAAAACACCGCCAAGAATAACAGCTAACATGCCCATTATTACAGCATCATTAGTAATCATTATTATATCTCCTTTAAGGTGAGCGCAGAGGTCTCACTTTTTGAATTGCAGGACTATACCGATAACCGCTATTCGTTACAAATTGTAACGATAGACATGTTTTGAAATGTTTATGTTAATTTTAACGGGTTGAATTTGTGAATGCGGCGCAATACTTATTTGCGTGATGAATGGTTGAGTTAGGGCTTGTGCAGCGTATTTAGATATATGCAATGTAACTCAAGCCTTAGAGGGTGGTCGCTATGAATTGGGGCGATGATTGAACGACTTAAATGAGTGCATATATAGCCATGTTTATGGTGTGGTTTATGCGAGGTTGGAATGTTTCAATAATGTAAAAAGTGAATTCACTTTTGCCATGTGGTCAGAAATTAAAAATTTTAGCTAGATCACATAAATCTTTCGGATTACGAGTTCTAGCACCCGCTACTCATGCTCATTTGACGTTTTGTAGGGGTTCAATGAAAGAAAAAGCGGCCTAAATAGCCGCTTTTGATGGTTGCCTAGTATGGTTATCTAGCGCCGTTATTTAGAGTTCTGCTTAGGACTCTTCTTCCTCAAAGCCATCTGCATAGCCTTTCGGTGGCGGTGTCCAACCACGTTCAGATCGAGAGTGCTTGTCTGAACGGTCTTTTTTCATATCTTCTTTCATTGCTTCTTCAAGGTGAATGAAGATTTGTCGGTAGTTGTTGTCGTAGCGCGGGTTCTCTTCCGCTTCAGACCAAGCTTGGTAGAGCTTTTCAGACTTACGGCTCTCAACACGTTGATACGTCGATTTCTGTTGTTCAACGAAGAATGGGTGATGACCCAAAGAACGCAAGGCTTCTGCACCCATTTCAAGAGCAGAATGGTAGGTCTCTGATTCCACGAAGTCTGCACCTGCTTCTCTTAGGCGATAACTATGACCACGGTCGAATGCACGCGCTAAGATTTTCACTTTAGGGTAGTTGTGTTTAACGTATTTGACCAATTCAACACTTGAGTCTTGGTTGTCGATAGCCACAACCAACATTGCGGCTTCTTCGATACCAGCGGTATGTAATAAATCATGACGAGTCGCATCACCAAAGTAAGATTTGATGTTGATTGAACGTAGCAAGTCGACTTGATTAGCTTGATGATCCAAAACCACCGTATTGACATCATTCGATACCAATAAGCGGTTAACAATCTGACCGAATCGGCCAATGCCCGCAATGATTACGGTGCCTTTCTCTTCTATGGTATCTTCTTCGCGGTCGTTAGATTTTTGTTCGTAACGAGGAAGAATCACTTTATCAAATAGAATGAACAGCCCTGGTGTTAGGAACATTGAAAGTGCCACAACCAGCGACAATGTTTGGACGATGTCAGCAGGTAATACGTGGTTTTGAGCTGAGAAGCTTAGTAGTACAAAACCAAACTCACCGGCTTGCGCCAAGCTCAGTGTAAATAGCCAGCGGTCGCTGTTTTTGATTCTGAAGATTAAAGCCAGTGTAAACAACACCAAGGCTTTCAGCGCCATCACGCCAAGAGTTAAGCCAATGATGAGTGCGAAATCGTTAAATAGAACGCCAAAGTTGATACCTGCGCCTACCGTGATAAAGAACAATCCAAGCAATAACCCTTTAAACGGGTCGATGTTAGATTCCAGTTCGTGCCTGAACTCACTGTTGGCAAGTACCACACCTGCTAAGAAAGTACCTAGGGCAGGCGACAAACCAACAAGGCTCATTAGCGCGGCAATACCAATCACCAACATCAGTGCAGTTGCAGTGAAGATCTCGCGTAAGCCAGAGCTCGCAACAAAACGAAACAGTGGCCGACTTAGATAATGTCCACCGACGACCACAATCGCAATTGAAGCCGTAATAACAAGTCCGTATGCCCAACTTGGCAAACCTGCAACTAAACTGAGTTCATCATGGTGTGCAGCGGTTTGGGCGGCACTTTCTGCCAAAGCAACCAATTCAGGAAGAGCCAACAAAGGGATGAACGCCAGCATTGGGATAACGGCAATATCTTGGAACAAAAGTACCGAGAAAGCGTTTTTACCGCCTTCCGTTTTAGACAGGCCTTTCTCATTGAACGTTTGTAGAACAATGGCTGTCGATGAAAGCGCAAAGATCAAACCGATAGTTAAAGCAATCGTCCAAGGTTGACCAAAGAACTGTGCAATTCCCATCACGATAGCGGTCGTACCACCAACTTGAAGGCCACCAAGCCCCATCAATCGGTTTCTCATCGCCCATAGCATCTTAGGTTCAAGTTCAAGCCCGACTAAGAACAGCATCATCACTACACCGAACTCGGCAAAGTGCTGGATGGTTGTTGTCTCTTCGCCAACCAATCCAATGATGGGACCAATCACAACGCCAGCGATTAAGTAGCCGAGAACTGATCCAAGTCCAAGTCTTTTGGCAATAGGGACCGCAATCACGGCTGCAATTAAATAGATAAATGCTTGTAGAAAGTATCCCGTCATTATTTAACCTCTGCTATCAATTCTTCCACAATATGGTTCAACTTTTCTGCCTTGTTGGCTCTTTTGATGTTGATATCACCTGCAACCAAGGCCTGTAAAAGCGTTCTGTAGCTATCGACATGTTGTTGAATACGGTTTTCTTCTAAAGCGGTACGAGATCCAAAAAGCGCAAAAGGCGCAAGATAGTTCATCCCACATAAAGACGCGGTTTGTTCAATTGGGTGAAGCAGTTCTCGAATAGTGAAGTGGTTGTAGCCATCACTTTGGTAAGCATCCTTTTTACCGCCAGCAGTGATGCAACACAGTAAGCTCTTACCTTGTAACTCGTTGCCATCGGTTCCATAGGCGAAGCCATACTCTAGAACGAGATCTTGCCACTCTTTGAGAATTGCCGGTGTGGAGTACCAATATAAGGGGAACTGAAAAATGATGATGTCATGGTCCAATAGGCGTTTTTGCTCACGATCGATGCTGATCTTGAACGTTGGATATTCGGCATAGAGGTCGACGCACGTGACACCGTCAACGCGTTTTGCTTGCTCAAATAACGGTTTGTTTGCTTCAGAACGATGTTGAGAAGGGTGTGCGAATAGCACTAAAACTCGATTTTTCGACATATAGCCCTCTTTGTATATAAACGAATAATACCTATTGGGATTATAGATATACAATAATAGAAGAATGCTTGAAGAACAACGAATTAGCTAATAGTGATTGTTTTTTCATTATCTCATTTCGTATAGTTTACCTTGTTTTAAGGCACTGTATTGTTTATACAATTCAATACTTCGAAAGGATATGAGCTTGTAAAACTAAATATTCGTTAATAATAAAAGCTAACATTTTTACTTTATGTCACCTTAACGTTAGAACGAAACCATTCGACAACTTTTCATACAATGATAACGAATAAAGGAAAGAGTATGAGTACAGATCTGCGTCAACAATGTGATTTTTTGCTTTCTGGTCACTTAGAACCAACTCCGGCACAAACATTCGCTCAGATGGCTCACTGGTGTGAAACAAATAATGTTACTCACGATAGCTACGGTGATGGCGAGTTTATTGAGAGTTTTGAAAAGAAAGTGGCAGATCTGCTCGGTTATGAAGCGGCTGTGTTTGTTATTACGGGCACCATGAATCAACCGACTGCACTAGAAATTGCGTGCCAAGAGAGAAGAAACCCAGTAGTGGCGATGCATGAATCGAGTCATATTATGCGCCATGAACGCCAAGGGTATCAGCTTCAAAATCGTTTTAGTGTTCTTCCTGTCGGTAACGTATTCCGCACTTGGAATGTCGATGACTTAAAGGCATGGCCTGATGAAATCGCAGCCGCATTATATGAACTGCCGATGCGAGAAATTGGTGGGCAGTTACCCGAATGGGAAGAGCTTGAGGCGATTAAACAGTACTGCAAAGAGCAATCGATTCACCTTCATATGGATGGTGCCCGCTTGTGGGAGTGTGGCGCGTATTACCAAAAGCCATACCGCGAGATTGCTAAGGGGTTCGATAGCGCCTATGTCTCGCTGTATAAAGGTCTCAATGGCCTTGGTGGTTCGCTACTGTTAGGCGATAAAGCTTTTGTAGCGAAGGCATCGGCGTGGATGAAGCGCCAAGGTGGTAACGTGTATCACCGAACGCCTTATGTGGTATCTGCTGCGATGCAGTTTGATGAGCGATTAGAACTGATGCCAGCTCTGTATGAACGCACCAAACAGGTTTATCAAATATTACAAGATTACCCTCAGTTCACCGTTAATCCGCAGCAACCGCAGGTCAACATGCTTCACCTATATTTACCTGTGAGCTATGAAGACGGCATTATTGTGAGAGATAACATAGCGAAGAAACACAAGATTTGGATAGGAAACCCAGCGATCAGTGAGTTGCCAAACCAATGTAAGATTGAATGGTATGTAGGGGATAACCTACTAAATTTGCCTGATCATGGGCTGATAGACATTCTAGATTTTATTAGCGAAGAGCTGATTTGATTAACGAAGAGCTGGCTGAAGAAGAACTGATCTAATTGGAACTGAAATGGATACAGGAAAGGGTTCTTATATCCATTTATATAGCTAGGATGTCCGGCTCTGTTACATATACTGGTTGATGTACACATCAACTAAGAACATGAACACTGGCACAGTGCTGAGAAGTCCGAAGAAGACGATTGGCACCCAGTTTTTCATTTTCTTTTTAGGTTGCTCAGTGTTATTCATAAATTCGGCCTTAAATTCGTTGTTGAGTCTGTTTAGCTTTTTGGTACTAAAAATCTAAGTGTATGGTATCAAATAAATGGGTTTAGCCCTATGTAGATTTAGAGAACCGTGGTGTATATCAATCACATAAAATGTAAGTGATTCATAAACGGTTCATAAAGGTTCAACAATAATGAACCTATTACAACTATCATTGCCTTACTCGGCATATTAAATAAATAGCATTCAAAGATTTGGAGAATACAGAATGAAAACAATAGGAAACATCATTTGGTTTCTGTTCGGTGGCGTATTTATGGGACTAGCTTGGTGGTTCTTCGGACTGCTCGCATTCCTAACCATCGTTGGTATTCCATGGGGTAGAGCATGTTTTGTTATGGGTAACTTCTCATTCTTCCCATTTGGTCAGGAAGCGATTTCGCGTGATGAGCTAACCAATGAAATGGACATCGGCACGAGCCCGCTAGGTGTGATTGGTAACGTTATTTGGTTCTTATTTGCGGGGATCTGGTTGGCGATTGGTCACATCATGTCAGCAGTAGCGTGTTTCATTACTATTATAGGTATTCCGTTTGCGATTCAGCACCTTAAGCTCGCGGTTATCTCATTGGCGCCAATCGGTAAAACCGTTGTCGACAAGCGTGAAGCAGAAGCGGCACGAGTAAGAAACTACAAGGGTTAAGACTACAGTTTAAGCCTTATATAGAACTGAAAAAGCACATCACATGATGTGCTTTTTTGTGCCTCGTTTTCTATCTAACGATGCCCCAATCTCACAAACACTCACTAGACATTGTTGAACAAGACTTCAAGCCTAAGGGTGATGTTGGCTTCTTCGGTGTGTTTCTCATGAGGTTCTCGTTCCCATTGATAACGAGGGATGAGTTCGTAGAACAGCCACTCTTTCCATACGTTTTGTCGGTAGGTAACCGAAACCTGAGCGTATTCGTAATGATTATGAGGCTCATCCGTTGCATTAATCGTGGCGCTATATTGAAGTGCTTGGTCTTGAGAAAGGTAATGGTACAAGGTAATGCCCGTACCATACTCCCAGCCTTTGAGGTCATCGTTATAGCCAGCAAAGTTAGACCAACGCGCTAAGAAATCGTCACTCAAAGAGAGGTCAAAATCGATATCAGTGATCTCTCCCGTCTCTTTCTTCTCTTGATACACACGTTGGGTTAGCCGGAATACTGCATCTGTGGTGAGCGGGTAGGTAAAACGATAGCGAGCCTCTATTCTTGGGCGTAATGTCGCTTTGATATTGAAACTACTGTAACCCTTGGCATAGGCGTCATAACGAAGGCCAAGTGCATTTTCTAACTCTTCAGAATCTTGTGGGAAGAAGTCTAAGAATTCTTCATCGCCAACAGACTCGTAGATTAGCTTAAGCCTTTTGCTGACAAAGGGTAAATGCAGGCGTGCGTTGAGCTTGGTGGAATAATCCACGTCACCGCCCTCAGAATAGATGAAATCATTATACCAACGTACAGAGGTTCCGGCTCTGGCGTCCTCGGTAATACGGTCATCCACAAAGAAGTTATCGAACCATATTGCGGGCTGACAAAACTTGCTGTTTAGGTAGTGGTAAGCTTTTTCGACGCGCGTGTCTTCTAACGGTTGGCTGTGACACTCATCCTGTTCCTCCGCGAAGGCAGAGTGGGAAACGAGCGATGCTAATAATGAGGAGTTAACTATCCAACGACTCAATGGAACCTGTTTGTCATTCTATGTATCAATAGTTTGACTATAACTAAGCAGTTATGACAATGCGACTTTTAAAGAGATTTATCTTAATCAGTGGCTATTCAAAACAGAGACTTGAATAACATATGGCAGGTAAAGAAAACGGGCTCAGTAGGTGAGCCCGTTTGTCGATAAGTTTATAAGTGACTTAATGGCAGATTACATTGCCGCTTCGAAAATCGCAGAGATTTCTTCGTGGGTCGCTTGTTTAGGATTAGTAAAACCACATGCGTCTTTCAGTGCGTTGTCAGACAGAGTAGGGATATCTTCTAGCTTCGCACCAAGTTGCGCGATACCTGTTGGGATGTTCACGTCATTTGCTAGTTGAACAATTGCTTCGATCGCAGCTTCTGCACCTTGCTCTGGTGACATACCTTCAACGTTAACGCCCATTGCTTTTGCAACATCACGTAGACGCTCAGGACAAACTTGCGCGTTGTAGCGTTGAACGTGTGGTAGCAAGATAGCATTACACACACCGTGTGGAAGATCGTAGAAGCCGCCTAGCTGATGCGCCATCGCATGAACATAACCTAGTGACGCGTTGTTGAACGCCATACCCGCCATGAACTGTGCGTAAGCCATTTGTTCACGTGCTTCAATGTCTTCGCCGTGCGCTACTGCCGTTCTTAGGTGAGCTTGTACAAGTTCAATGGCTTTAATCGCTACAGCGTCTGTAATTGGTGTCGCTGCGATAGAAACGTAAGCTTCGATTGCGTGTGTTAGCGCATCCATACCTGTTGCAGCAGTCAGTGATGCAGGCTTAGCAAGCATTAGTTCAGGATCGTTTACTGAAATAAGCGGTGTTGTGTGCTTGTCAACGATCGCCATTTTAATGTGACGTTCCTCATCAGTGATGATGCAGAAGCGTGTCATTTCTGATGCTGTACCAGCCGTAGTGTTGATAGCGATAAGAGGCATCATTGGCTTTTCAGATTGGTCTACGCCTTCGTAGTCTGCAATCTTGCCGCCGTTAGAAGCAACCAGAGCAATGCCTTTTGCACAGTCGTGTGGAGAACCGCCACCTAGAGAAACAACGAAATCACAATCGTTGTCAGTCAGCAATTCAAGACCATCGTTAACGTTCGTGATGGTTGGGTTTGGTTGAGTGCCATCGAATACAACTGCGTCTACGCCTCGCTGGCTAAGAAGGTCTTGTACCTGCTTAACTACACCAATTTGATTCAAGATCTTATCAGTTACGATCAGACCTTTTTTAAAGCCTTGAGACTGAATACTATCAGCAGCATCCTTCAGACAGCCAGTACCCATGAAGTTGATTGTAGGGATGTAAAATGCAGTAGACATTGGAAAACTCCGTTAATTATGATTTTTAATTTCCTACATGTTGTCGGCATTCAAGTGGTCGACCATTGATCTGGAACAACTTTGAATTCGAACTACCACTTTGTGGCTAGTCGTTGTGATAGGGCTCATATAGCAATCGTTTTCATGGTTTTTGGCTGTGTTGATTGTCAGTAATAGATCGCGATAAATCGACTAAATTAGAGACAGTATGGAGCTCTATAACAATGAAAAATAAGGTTTTTCATTGAAAACTCTTCTAGTTAGGCTGGTGTCGACGTTTTATCTGAGTCATCGCTGCATTCAATTTCAGGTTCTTGTGACTCTTCAGAATCAAGGGTGTCTTCTGACTCCTCGTCATAGTATTTGACAAGAAAAGGGGTAAGCATGACAGACGATGGTAAAAAGTGCTTCATAGTACCTCCCGGTACCTAAGTGTATTTATTGTATGGTATTGGTTTAATATGTGGCAAAATTTGCGATACATCATGACTTGTGGCTTGTTTTCTATAAATTATTAGAACTATATTCAGGCTCACAAAATTGGTAGTAGAATGAACATCTGGTCTTTGAGCCAATGAACAACTAAAGATAAACGCAGCTCAACAGCGTGATTAATAGGAAATAAAATGAAGTACGACTGGATATTCTTTGATGCAGATGAAACCTTGTTCCATTTTGATGCTTATCAGGGAATGAAGCTGATGTTTTCTCGTTTTGGTGTGGACTTCAACGAACAGGATTATTCCTTTTATCAAGAAGTTAACCTACCACTATGGGTAGACTATCAAGATGGTCGCATTACGGCTGATCAACTGAAACACACGCGCTTCGAAAGCTGGGCTGAGAAATTAGAGACAACAACCGCTGCTTTAAACAGTGCATTCTTAACAGCGATGGCGGATATCTGCTCTTTATTACCGGGTGCACAAGAGTTGATGGAGTCTTTAAAAGGCAAAGTGAACATGGGCATCATCACTAACGGTTTTACAGAGCTGCAGTCAATTCGTTTAGAGCGTACAGGAATGACGGATTACTTTGAGCACGTGATAATTTCTGAAGAGGTTGGGGTAGCCAAACCGGATGCACAAATTTTTGAATATGCCCATAAGCTGATCGGGTTACCATCTAAGCAACGAGTATTGATGGTCGGAGATAACCCACATTCCGATATTCTAGGCGGATTAGATTTTGGTATTGAAACCTGTTGGTTAAATAGTCAAGAAAAGGCAACGCCAGCCGGAATTAACCCTCATTATCAGGTTAAGTCTCTGGCTGACCTGCAAGCTCTTTTACTAGCATAATTGCTAATTGCTAATTGCTTTTAGATTTTTGAGTGAATGATTGATAGCCGAGTACAGTTATGTGCTCGGCTACTTATTTTTACTTACTGCAACTTATCGATAGTGGCGTTTAAGCCTACCTTTGCTTTAAGCTCGCTTTGATTACCCCATTACAATAAAAATAAGGAAGAGGCGTGCTGAAATCTCATCGTTATAGCTGCTACGGCATTGCTGCCATTCTACTTTGGAGCTGCTTAATCGCGCTGTCTCGAAGCGTATATGAACAACTGGGCCCAATCGGTGGTGCGGCCAGCCTTTACACGGTGAGTGCGCTGTTGTTGATCTGTGTTATGGGTCTACCAAAGCTGTCACGCTTTTCTAAGTCTTATTTGCTGATTGGCGGCACCTTGTTCGTTTGTTATGAGATCTTCTTGGCTCTGGCTTTAGGAATGGCAAACAATAGACATCAAGCCTTGGAAATGGCTGTCATCAACTACTTATGGCCAGCACTGACGGTGTTATTTGCGGTGCTGCTGAGCGACAAGAAAATTAACTGGTTGGTTTACCCAAGTATCTTCTTGGCCTTCTTTGGCGTCGCTTGGAGCATCAGCGGCGATCAGGGGCTTTCTGTTGAACAAATCGCTGCCAATGTTGCTACTAACCCAAAAACTTATTCAATGGCGTTTTTCGGCGCGATTATTTGGGCGGTTTACTGTAATTACACTCAGAAAGTGGCGAAAGGGCAGAATGCGATTGTGTTGTTCTTTATCGCAACGGCAATCACCTTGTGGATCAAATACGCATTGAGTAACGAAACCGGCATGGTGATGACAACCAGTGCTGCGATTGACTTAGTGTTGGCAGGCGTGTGTATGGGCGCAGGTTACGCGCTTTGGAATACAGCGATACTTGGCGGCAATATGGTCTTCTTGGCGACCATGTCGTATTTCACGCCTATTTTTGCGACCTTACTGTCTTCTATTATTTTGGGTTTGTCATTGAGCATGACGTTTTGGCAGGGCGTTTGTATGGTAACGATTGGCTCTTTAGCTTGCTGGTGGGTAACCAGAGACAAAAAGCCGACGGTTACGGCGTCGGCTTCTAAAAAGGTTCAATCAGAGTCTTAGTCAGCGAGAGGTTGATTGGTTAGCTCTTGGTTCTTAACTCTCGACTCTTAACTCGCGATATTGAGATTCAATTGAAGCTCATAAGGCATCTTCGATAAGCGTCGCTTAAGTTGGCGGCGCGTACGTTCAATATCATCGACCGCAATCGCTTGTTGGTCGTTGGTATGAATATCAACATTGATTCGTAATTCTGGACCAACCTTAGTCACACCCATCAGCTCCAAATCTTGCTCCGCTTCTTTGTCTACCGCGACAACGTTCTTATCTACCGCATCACAAATATCTTTGTTTGCCGACATCATAAGCAGTTCGCGCATCGCCTCACGTAACATGTCGAAAGGCACTTTGATGAAGTAGAAAGACATTAGCAACATCATCATTGGGTCGGCATACACTGCGTATTCTGCAAGCGGAGAAAAAGTAATTAACCAAGCCGCTACGAAACCCGCTGTTACCGCTACACTCAGTAGCGTATCCATCTGCCACTGCTTAGATTCAGCCTGAATCAGACCTGAAGAAATACGTTTGCTCTTATTCGCGATGTACCACCAAGCGTAACCACAACCCAACACGTTGAAAATACCAAACAGAGTTGCAATAGAAGCATCAACTTCACGGCCACCCGTCATTAGGGCACCAATCGCAGAGTAAAGTGAATAACCAACCACAAGAAGAATCACAACGGCTTTGATGGCAATAACAATCGGTTCGATAATTGCTCGACCAAACGGGAACTCAGTGTCCGAAGGGCGATTGATGTATTTCGAGGCAGCTAGTGACAATAAAGTTAACAGTAAGCTGATAAGAGAATAGACACCGTCAAATACTATGACCAGAGAGCCAACGAGAAGACCCAACACCAATCCGCCAATTGCGAAGCCTGATGCTAAAAGGGCTGAGAACAATAGTACTCGATTTTCGTTTTGGCTTTTCCTGTCACACATAATATTTTCCAGATGTTTTTGATAACTTCATTGTTCTAATAATGAGCTAACTTTACAAACGTTATCTGATGATGTTTATATGTCTTATTTAATTCTAACATATAAATCAATAAAATTCAGTGACTTAAGATAATGGTGTGGTGTCAATAAAGTTGACGTTGAGTGTTTTTTGGTGATGGTGTGCAACTGAAATAGGATCGTTTATGATTAATAAAACACATTAGTCGCTAAGGTCTTATTGGTCTTCTAGATTTGACTGCGACTGCGACTGCGACTGCGACTGCGACTGCGACTGCGATGGACAAGGAGTGAATCAATATGAAGTTTGACGATATCAGTGATAATGAGCTGTGGGCGATTGCTAACCCGATCATGGATAATCTGATGGATGGTTCAACTAAGGTTGATCATGAACAGCACTGTCGAGATTTTACGCAAAGGATGAAAGACATTGTTACGCCAGAATATTTAGAAAAGGTGTGTCACCATTATCAGCACAGTAATGGCTTTTTTGCTGAGCGTGAGCAAGTTGCTTTATTTAGACGTTCAGACTCCATCGCCTTTGTGTGGAAACAAGCTTACACCATCGCCAAAGGTGAGTTTGTCGCTGAAATGGTATTGGTTGAAGAAGACGGACGCTATTTAGTGGATCACGTGATGGTCTTTTAGGAGTAGTGCTGTTTGTGGTTTTTCCCTTTGTTATCGACGATAAGCAATAAGCGCGAGCTAGAAATCAAACAAATAATCACTAAGCTGGTCGGCCAACCAATTCATTCCTGGGTGCTCTGCCATGCCAGCCGCGGTAAACATACAGTAGTCTTCTTGTGTTAAACCGTAGGTGTGTTTGATCACGGCAAGCTCTTGTTCACGCAGTAAATGGCGAATCAATGGCTCAGGCATTACGCCCCATGCTTCTTCACGTAGAATCGTATCCAACATAAAGTCGAAGCTAGAGAAGCCAATGTAACGACGCGAGAAGGGCTCAAGCTCAGGATTATCCTTTTCATTAAGATAAACCATGGTTGCTTGCATCGAATTTCTCAGTACTTCATCAGACACTCGTCGCATCGCACTCAAATCATGTCCTTTCTTACATACAGACATCATTCGAATCTTACCAAGCGGGTTGTAGATAATTCTTGGGTCATCGACGCGTTCGTAATCGACACCAAATGCGAAGTCGACTTGCTGAGTTTCAACTAGGTTAGCTAAGTCACCGCTCGATGCGAGAACGAAGTTGAATGAGGTAGAAGGGTACTTGTTATTTAAGGCGTGAGATAAGTCCTGCCACATTTCATCGGGTAGGGAGTCATCTCGTGCTATCCAAATTTCTGCGTTGAATTCGCCCGAAACATGCAAGCAGGTTTGTTTAATACGCGCGGCTGTCACCAACATGCCTTCGCAATCTTTGTAAATCGCTTTACCCGCTTCTGAAAGCTCAACGTGGTTTCCGCTGCGGACGAACAGCTCGACATCTAACTCTTTTTCCAAGGCTTTAATCGACATGCTGAGTTTGGTTCGGTTGCATTCTAACTGGCGTGCAGCTTCAGAAACTGATCCTAAATCAGCAACGGAACAAAAGGCTTGGACTTGAGAAAGGTTCATTTCATTTCCATATTGAGCGGGGGTCGGTGCATATTATCTGAATATTGTGCTGACTATCTTAGAAATAGTCCATCTTTGCATGATAACTCTATGACGAATTGACTAATTTGGTTTACTCTGGGGAAGTTCCGAACCTACAAGAAGTAAAGATGGAGGCCATGATGGCGAAACAATGGGACGAATACGCCGTTGATTGGGATAAAGATCCCGCGACCGCAGTATTCGCACAGTCCGTATTTGACCAGTTAACACAGCTCGTTGATTTAAACGGAACCCGTGTCCTTGATTTTGGTTGTGGTACAGGACTACTCAGCCAGAAAATATCTCCTTTAGCAAAAGAGATCATCGCACTTGATATCTCTGAAGGGATGATTGAAGAGTTAGATAAGAAAGAGTTACCTAACGTTGAACCGGTAGTTGATATTTTATCGCGCGGACTTGCAGCGCAGCATCCAGCATTCAGAAACCAGTTTGACCTAGTGGTAGCCTCTTCGGTGTGTGGTTTTATCCCGAACCTACAAGACACAGTCAGTCTGATTTACACGCTGCTTGAAAACGACGGTACGTTTGTACACTGGGATTGGTACTTGGAAAGCGACAGTGAAGACTACGGTGTAAGCCAACAGCGCTCAGAAAATGTATTGAGTGCAGCGGGCTTTGCAGTAGTTGAAGTCTCTACACCGTTCTCGATTGACACTCCACAAGGAGAGTTAAAGGTATTAATGGGTGTTGGACGTAAACAAGCGCTTCCAGATCTGTAATCGTGTGTATGCCTTGAGCTAGCATTCAGAATGCTCATTTAAACTACTAAACCCACATTAACGACTCTAACGTCAGTTATGTGGGTTTTCTCTTTTTGGCGCTATCGTTTTAAACAGAACGAATTAGCGCTTTCTCATTTCTTCACTACTAACTCTGGTTTCTCTATTTCTCTATTTCTCTGTTTCTCATCTCGCTCATAGAAAACTCAACACCGCTAATTTACAAATTATTTATTTCCATTTTGGAAATGTAGTCTTGCATACATTTCATTAGTGGAAATATAACGGTGAGATATAAAATAAGCCCATAACAACACTAAGGGTTTAATCATGAGCCACCAATCTGCGTCATCTACTTCTTCACCACTTTCAGAGCAACAACAACGCTTTAGCAATATCATTTCAGATGCCAACCTGTCACCAAAACAGAAGTCGAGCTATCTTGCCTTAGAAGCTGAAGCCAGCTTACCGTATATGCCGGTAAGCAAAGAAGTAGAGCAAGCCTTACAACAAGGTGTGCTGTGTGACATGTTTGAAGGGCACGCCCCATTTAAGCCGCGCTATGTACTTCCAGATTATTCTAAATACTTACATCAAGGCTCAGAGTATTTAGAGCTTAGCGCGGCAACCAACTTCGATGAAGCATTGAACATGCTTACCATCCTTTACCACCATGTTCCGTCTGTCACTTCAATTCCGGTTTACCTAGGTCAGTTGGATGATGTGTTGATGCCTTTCGTGGGCGACTTAACAGAAGAGCAGGTATACCAAAAGATTAAGCTGTTCTGGATCATGTTGGATCGCACACTGCCAGACGCCTTTATGCATGTGAATATCGGCCCGACAGACAACATTATCTGCCGTACGATTTTACGTGTAGACGCTGAATTGAAGCAGATCGCGCCAAACTTAACCTTTATGTACGACCAAGCCGTGACACCTGATGATCTACTTCGTCATGCGGCGAGCAACATCTGTGAATGCAGTAAACCACATATTGCAAACTATCCAGCGCATGCCGAGGCTTACGGCGATAAGCGTTTTGGTATTGTGAGCTGCTACAACTCTCTGCCGTTAGCGGGTGGTTCAAACACCTTGGTGCGTATGAACCTTAAGCAAGTGGCGTTGAAGTCTGAGGACAGTGCTGATTTCTTACAACAAGTATTGCCGAACTACAGTGGCATCATGGTTGAGTTGATGAACGTTCGAAGCCGCTTCTTGCATGAAGAGTCTAACTTCTTCGAAGGCTTCTTAACCAAAGAAGGTTTGATCGAAGAGGATCGCTTTGCGCCAATGTTTGGTATTTACGGCATGGCGGAAGCAGTCAACATCTTGTTGGAGAAAGAAGGTCAAGCAGGGCGTTATGGTCACGATGAACTGGCGAATCAGCTTGGTCATCGTATCTCTGAAAAGCTGGCTGAGATCGTTGAACGCTCTGAAGTGAAATATGGATTAGAAGGTAAAGCTCTGCTGCATGCTCAAGGCGGTATTAGCTTAGATGAAGATGTGACGCCGGGTGTCCGTATTCCTTATGGTACCGAACCGGATCCTGTCTCTTACGTTCGTGCAACCGCGGGTCACCATAAGTTCTACACCTCGGGCATCAGTGACATTCTGACCATCGACGAAACAGTGAAATCTAACCCTGAAGCGATGTTTAACCTGTGTAAAGGCGCGATTCAAGCGGGTTACCGAGAGTTCACGGCTAACGTTGCATCAAATGATTTGGTTCGTGTCACGGGTTACATGATTAAGCTATCTGACATTGCCAAATATGACGAGCAAGGCTCACGCACCAATACCACCTTTTTAGGTGCCGAAGCTGCGAAGAACACGGGCATATTAGAGCGTAAACCACGCGTGGCGAGTTTAGAGATGTCGCCGACATACGAATAGCTTTAACGTGCGTGCGTTATGTGTATGGTGCGTTTCGAATACGAACAATGTGAATTATGAAAATTTCTGATCTAACAACTCAAATGGCTAGGGTTAAAAATAATAAGACAGAAAAACAAGCGAAGGTCAGCCGTGTGCTGACCTTTTCTTGTGTTGATGGACCGGGAAATCGCCTAGTGCTGTTTCTACAAGGGTGCAATTTCGATTGTATAACCTGCCATAACCCACACACTATTAATCACTGTAACCATTGCGGAGACTGCATAAGTGGGTGTCCAAGCGGCGCATTAAGCTCTGTAGATGGTAAGGTGAAGTGGGATCCGGTCGCGTGTACCAACTGCGATCAGTGCGTCGATATCTGCGACCATAAGTCGAGCCCGAAAATTACCACAATGACGGTCTCAGAGGTTCTGGAGCTTGTCAGGCATAATCAGTTTTTCCTGAGTGGTATCACCGTTTCAGGTGGTGAGGCGACCATGCAATTGCCGTTTATCATCGAGCTATTTCAAGCGATTAAAAGCGATCCGCAATTGGCACACTTAACGTGTTTTATTGACAGTAACGGCTCGTTGCCTCAACAAGGGTGGGAGCGAGTATTACCTTACCTTGATGGCGCGATGATTGACCTAAAATCATGGCAATCTGAAACACACCAATGGCTAGTAGGTAGAGGAAACCATCGAGTATTTGAAACCATTAACTACTTAGCAGATAAAGGAAAACTGCACGAAGTTAGGTTGCTACATATCCCAAATAAAAGCGATCTTGAGGACGAAATTGAACAAGTGGGGCGTTACTTGAAGACTCTACCAAGTGATATTCGAATTCGGCTGAATGCGTTTCAGCATCATGGTGTCATTGGCGACGCGTTAGATTGGCCGAAATGCACCGAAAAACAGATGCAGAGCTTTCACGATAAGCTCTACACCATAGTTCAAAGACCGATGCAAACTCCTGAGGTTTATACCTAGTCTTTAGATTTCTTAGGCGGTCAATCAGGCTTCTAAGAACGTTAACTTTCTAAAGATATTAAGTCTCTAAAAATATTAAGCTTCTAAAAACAGGTCACACAACCATTTGATCGCTTGATCATTCATGTTGGGTTTATTCCACACCAAGCTGTACGCCACCTTACCGTAATCAAAAGGCAAGGGCTTGATCACTAAGCCCTGAGCTTGTTTAGCATGCTCAGCCCACTGTTTAGAGCAAGTGAACAGGAAAGGTGTGTGGTGACACAACACAGCCGCAGCGCCGAAGTCCGCGACCGATATTGCCATCTCTCTTGGTTGGTGGCATTGAACCAAGTTTTGTTCAAAGTAAGGCTGAGACAGTTCGTTATCTAAAATCCCAATGTGCTTGTAATCTAAGTAGCCTTCTACCGTCAGTTCTTGCTGAGCGAGAGGGTGGTGTGCGCCCATCAAACAAACCATTTCATCTGGAAGAATTGTTTCCCAAACCAGCTCTTTGTTATCGGTCGGCGGCTGAGATATATCATGAGGCAACAAGATCAAATTGACCTTGCCACTGAGTAAAGCATCGAAGCCGAGCTGTTGTTTCGAATAGATGTTGAGCTTCGCGTTTGGCGCCAGTTCAGTAGTGATTTTACTTATCTTAGAGGCAAATACTTCGAAGGTACTTTCACGCATCGAAAGTGAAAAACTGCCTTGGTACTCTTGAGGGGTAAAACTCTTTTGATGAAGCAGTCCATTCATGCTTGAAAGAATTGCGTGAACAGTGGGCGCTATCTTCAGAGCAAAGGGAGTCGGGATAAGCTTGGTACCATCTCGATAGAAAAGCTCATCATTCAGGATGTCACGCAACTGAGACAGGGTTTTGCTTACACTCGAAGGGCTGACACAGAGTTGCTCTGAGGTCTGAGTGACGCTGTGGGTGTTCAGCATAATATGAAGCGCAGTGAGGTGCTTAAGGCTCACCCTAGATAAGTGTAAGTAATCCATTTATGACTCACGCATTCAGATTGGCTTGTGATTTTGCATGAACGACAAAATCGAACAAGCCAAATTGGATAAAGGTTATTTACGAGCTAGCTTATGGTGCGCTCGTGAAAAGTGGCCTGCGCAAAATGCGCCCACAATCGATAGTTCACCCGCTAAACACAGTACAGCACAAACTTCAGCGAGTGCTTGTGATTTACCGTTACCATGCAGCCCAAGTAAATCTAAACAGGCTTTTTGACTTGGCAAGCCGGTACCACCGCCGACAGTCCCAACCATTAAGTTAGGCAGTGTCACGCTAGCGTATAAACCGCCTTCTTTGTTGAGTTCCATACGCGTCATACCAATCGCTGACTCAGCGACACAGGCCGCGTCTTGGCCACAAGCGATATAGAGTGCCGCCAACGCATTCGCATAATGGGCATTGATACCGATAGTACCACTCAAAGCGCCACCGACTGTGGTCATTTGGCCAAACTGGACCATCTTCTCTGGTGTCGTGTGTAGGTACTTCGCGACAAGCTCTGCAGGGATATTAACCTCAGCAGTTACCTTTTTGCCACGAACGCTGCGCAAGGTTTGGGTATTGGCTTTCTTATCGCCTGACAAGTTGCCATCAAGGAAAGCGTGGTCAGGCTTAACTGGCGTATTTTCGATGATGTACTCAAACACGGCATTGGTTGCGATGGTCACCATATTCTGACCAGAAGCGTCTCCGGTTAGAAATTCGAACACCAAGTAAACATGGTTACCTTCGATGTTGATATTAATGTCGGTCAGCTTGCCGTGTGATGTTGTTGATTCTGCCAAGATCTTGAACTGGTCATACTGAGTCACAGCCCAAGCCACAAACTGTCCGGCTTCAACTAATCCTTTAAATGCAAAGCCAGGAGTACGTGTTACGCCTTCATTGAGCAACATAGCACTTGCGCCACCACAAGCCGTAATCAGCTTAGAACCACGGTTATAAGACGCGACAAGCGCAGCTTCTGTGGTCGCGAGTGGTACGAGGTAATCGCCCGTAGCAAATAGGCCATTGACTCTTAAAGGGCCAGATATTCCCACAGGGACTTTAACGGTGCCAATAAAGTGCTCAATGTTTTTCTCATAAGCTTGGAACTGACTTTGTGTATGAGGGTCGAGCAGTTCTTGCTGTGAATCTGCATTATCGAGCGCTGTCCAGCGACGTGTGAGATTCTTTTCTGTCAGGTAGGGGCTAGGTGTCAGCTTATTTACTGGCTTTTCAAAATGAGGCTGAAGCTTTTTTTCTAATTCGTCTGCGGAGATGTCGCCTCCTAAAATAGAAACATAGTCACGGCGATGCAGATTTAGTTTTGGCATAAATAGTATGAAGTAAAGTTTGTGCAGCAAATTGGTTTGCGCTGATTCTACCGAGTAATAAACCAGAAACAAGCGCCTGATATAATGAGTTACAGTTTGTGTGGTTGTTGAAGCAAAAAGCAGCGAAGTTTCGCGAAATATAGGCTGTATTTGAGCGAAATTTAGATATGAATGTCGAGAAGGCTACCGATGACTTCGTTTTGACGATCAACCACACTTGCACCAACGCGGTTATAACTTGCGCTTTGTGTCAGTTTAATCAAGGAATCGGTTGAAGATGAAGCAGGTTCAGGTTCTTTGTCTTTAAAGGAAATGGCTTGTTCAGGCTCTATTTGATTAAAGCTGAGATCGCTAGCTTCGAAAGTGTCGTCGGATTCTAGAGCGTGTTTGGAGGCTTGGTTGAGCTCGATTGCGGCTTCTTCAGCCATGTTGGTGGATTGCTGAATAATGGCGTAACCAGATTGAATACCAGATATCGACATATCAGAACCTTTTATTGACGTATGGAATGAGTCTAGGCGGACGATATTTTGAGCGCAATGATGAACAGATGAAATTTACGGTAAAAATGTGAACTTAAGCTAAAATAGTGATGTCTGTCTATTAACTGAACAGGTCATTTAGCGCGTTTAACTCTTCATCAGTAAGCAAAGAAGGCTTCTCTGTTTCGAGGTTGCCGTCGATCTCACCCTGAAGTGCTTTTAATTGTTGTGGGCTAAGAAGCTGTATTTGCTGCTTAAATGCTTCAAATTGCTGTGTATTCATAGTGTGACCTTTGTTCAAATTCATATGCTCTTTAGAGCATAGCCTACTGATTCAGGAAATCAAACAAGATTAAGTGAATTTTAAATGATGTTTGAAGTTTCTTGAAACTAAGACAACTATAAATTCCTGTGGTCGTTTTTTGTCCGAGAAATGTTAGGAAAAGTTAAGGCTTGGTCAATCAAAGTCAGAAAATTCCTACAATGTAAAAACGCCTTCAACCCTTGTGGCACAAGGGTAGGTAAGTAATTTCTCTACCCAATTAGGGGTATGGGTAAAGCAATGTATAAATATTTGTGATGATCAAAAGATAAGCAATTGGCGTTATCTTTTTGTTTTTACGGTATTTTGTTTGTTGCTCAAGAAGCTTCTGTTTCAAACGACTTGTCGATCTTAACCTTAACTGCAAACTTGGTCGCTAAGGTATGCAGTTCTGGAAGCATGCGATAGATCAAATGGAGCTGTTGTAGAACCATTTTGACAGAATTCTCATCTTCTTCTCGCCATTCACTCAAACGTTTATCCAGCTCCGGGTCATAAGCGTTTTTCACTTCACAATGCTCTTTATGAGAATAGAGCTGATCATTTAGAGCGTCGAGATGCTGGTGGATTACTCTGTGCGCATCTAGCACCAGTTTGTGTGTCGCTTCATCATCAATACGCGTTCTGTGAGCACCCAGAGCCGAGATATAGCTAAGCAGAGCATGATTGAGTGTTAAGAATCGGAAGCTCTCATCTTCAGAGGTACGGTACTTACCCGGTTCAACCAACATGCTACTGATGGCGGCAGTCAGGTTTGCGTCATTATTATGAGCGTTACGACGAGCGATACGATAGTTTAGGCTATCTTTCTTACCGACACGGTATTGGCCGATGATCTGAGCGAGATAGTTCTTGTTGGAATCGAGCGCATTCGCCATCACTTTGTGCAGTCGCTTCGACTGCCAATCAGGTAACACATAAATGACAGCAAGCACGGCGAGAGCACAACCAATAAAGGTATCCGCTAACCTTGGCAATACTACCGCGTAGCCTTCACCTAATTGGTTAAAGCAGAAGAGCACAAGCAGTGTGATAAAGCCGGTCGCAAACCCGTAGTTATTGATTCGAAACGCAAAGAACATCACGCCACTGATCACAATGAACACTAATTGGCTCTCTTGCGACGGGAAGAAAGTCAGTAACGGTACTCCGATCAATAAGCCTGCGACCGTGCCAATGACACGCGCCGTCAGTTTTTGACGGGTTGCACTGTAGTTTGGCTGACACACAAACAGTGTCGTCAGTAGAATCCAATAACCTCGTTCGATATCAAAACCCTGGATAATCCCGTAGCCCAGCGTCAAAGTGATCGCCATGCGAATCGCGTGGCGGAATAGCATAGAATCGGTGTGCAAGTTAGCTTTGATCTTGTGCCACATTGCCGTCAAAGTATGAGGGTTGGTATCGTCCAATACACCTTCTTCAATCTTCTCTGCATCTGGGTTGCTGATATTCGAGAGCTGTTTTTCAACGGTTGCTAGGTTATTGAATAAGTAATCCAACTGGTTCAGCAGTGATTTCCATTTAGGATTATTCTGTTGGTGCAGATGATTGAGCGAAGACATCAGCTCATCGAGTGCCAATACAGACTTGTCACCATGCTGGTATTCAGCGCCAACTTTCAACGAGCTCGCCACTTCTTTACACGCAGTGGCCTGCGCTTCCAGTAGATACTTAAATCGAAACAACACGTCAGAGCGCTCAAAGTGTTTTGCTAGCTCTTGATAGCGATAGTGGCTAGAGCTGACGCGTTCATGAATATCTTGTGCGATGAAGTAGGTGTTAAGAAATCGGTCACTAGGGCCGTCAATGTGTCCGCGCTTAGAGCGATTAAGCAGCGTCGCTTTACACATGTTGAGTGCGTTAACGGTACTCGCGTTGAGTTTGGCTTCAATGATTCGGTGTGGCTGGGGAATCAAGTCAGAAACGGGGTAGAAGAGTTCCGCTTTTGAATCGATGTAGTTACCGATTTGATCGAATACCGTGGCTAAGTTTTGCTGCACGGGTTGCATTGGCCACACTATCTGCCAAATCATCGACATGAAGTAGTACCAAGCGGCGCCAGTTAACAGTAGAAGCGGTTGAAACCAAAGGTTGGTGCTCTCGTGTGCACCAAGCATGGTATAGATGGCAACCAAGAGAGAACCAAACGCGATACTCGCGTATTTAGGGCCAATTGCCCCGAGAATGATAAAAGAGAAGGTTGAAACAAAAAGCCCGATCGCGAACAGCCAAGGCGTATCGAAGAGAAGCTCAATAGAGAAAGCCGCAACGGCGAAACAGATAAAGGTCAGCGTGAGTGCTTTCAAGCGCCCGGTAAAGCTGTCATCACTTTCCGCAAGAGCCGCAGCAATAACGCCTAAGATCAAAGGCGTGATCAGTGTGTTTTGTCCATAATACCAAGCAGGCACCACCACGCCGAGCAGAGTGATGAGAATTAATACGCTGTAATTTATGGTTTTATTCGCCCAATAGAGGCGTAATTTGGCTGAAAAGTCCACTGTCGCTCACTTGACACACTAAAAACCATAATCCTAACAGAAATCAAGCACAAGAATTTGATACTTATCCATAATTGCCCGTAGGTGGTCATGAAAGCGTCGATAAGATATGAGATATTATTAATTCTCATTGCATCATGATATAAATTCAATATTCCCAATTAAGAGCACACTCCAATGCAGCTAAGCGCTAACAAGACTGCACAGTTTTTTATTCAAAATGAATATCATCAGGTTGAACTTGATGCTCCACGCTTGCTGTTATCTTCAGTAGGCAGTGAAGAGCGTATCCCATTTACTATTTGGAGTGGCAAGATCGCGATAAAGCGCGGATTGTTCTGGGGATCGCTACAATTTTTTGCTAATCAACAAGATGGAACACAGCGCAGTTGGTTAGTACAAGGCTTACCTTGGGATCAATGCCGTCAATTTGCACGCGCGTCAGTTAGTGCTTATCAGAAGTGGCACGACACTCAATGTGAACAATTGGCTGAACACGTACCTCAGTGGGAAGCTGAATTAACACGTCTTGAGCAATTACCAGCCTTTCTACCGCATTCTAAGGTCAACACTTGGGTTGATATGGTCAACTCAGGCTTAGAGAGTATGACAATGACGCTAGAAGAGGCCGCACAACGCATGCCAAACCGCATCGCAAGAATGCAGCCATGGTTATCTGAAACGGAAATCAAGCAAGCTGAAAGAAACCAGCAATGGCTAGAGACCGAGCGAAAAAACTGGGAAGTGTTGTTTGCGCAATGTGAGTCGTCACCACTGAACTTATCGCAGCAATATGCGGTGTTGATGAATGATGATCACAACCTTATTTTAGCGGGTGCAGGCTCGGGTAAAACCAGTGTTCTAACGGCTCGCGTCGCGTATTTACTGCAAAGCCATCAAGCTCAAGCTGAAGAGTTGCTATTGCTCGCTTTTGGTCGTGAAGCGGCAGAAGAGATGAAGCAACGTCTCGACAGCAAAATTGGTTTATCAGCAGAGAAGGTGCAAGTCAGCACTTTCCACCAGTTGGGTTTAAAGATACTGAATCAAGTTGAACCCGAACGTGTGGTTATTTCTCCTTTAGCGCTCGATGACAACCAACGCCAAGCATGGTGCATTGATTGGTTGAAGAAGCACTGGATGACACCGACCAACTTTAAACGTTGGCAAAAGCATTTGTCTAAATGGCCAATCGCTTATTTAACCGGTGACGATGAGCTTGGTAGCCACGTTTCAAACCTCAAATTGATCGGTTGGCTTGAAAAGCAGCTAGAACAGTTGAATGCGTCGGGCTTAACGAAAAAAGAAGTACAGCAACAGCTGATTGATCATCGAGACTATACGCGCCTCAACAGCGAGCTTTCACTGTGTTGGCCATGTGTAACCGCGTGGCAAAAGGAGCTGAAAGAACAGAATCATATCGACTTCTCAATCATGATCAGTCGAGCGACCCAGTATGTCGAGAAGGGCAAGTTTATCTCACCTTGGAAGTTCATCATGATCGATGAGTACCAAGACATCTCACCTGATCGTCTTGCCTTGGTTGAAGCACTGTGTAATCAGTCTAAAGCCGAGCATCAAGCCTCTATTTTTGCAGTAGGCGATGACTGGCAGTCGATTTACCAGTTTGCAGGTGCGGATGTGGATTTGACCACGGGCTTTAAGGATCGTTTTGAAAGTTCGACCATTCATCACCTAGATACGACTTACCGCTTTAACAATCAGTTAGGTGCGGTGGCTAATCGCTTTGTACAAGAAAACCCAATTCAGATTCCGAAAGAACTGAACAGCTTCAAGCAACAGAAGCAGAAGGCGGTGTACAGTGCGCCAAGTAAAGAAGTTGAGAAGATTCTTGATCAACTGAACCGTCAATCCAAAGGCAAAACCAATAAATTGGTGCTGCTACTTGGACGTAATCATTACCACAAGCCAGAGTTGTTGGAAGACTGGAAGAAGATCTTCACTTCCATTGATATCAAGTTCATGACTTGCCACGGCAGTAAAGGTAAAGAGGCGGACTTTGTCATTATTCTTTGTGTTGACGAAGGACAGTTCCCGACCAAGAAGAAACAGCTGCATATTGATGGCGCATTGACTGAATCATCAGACGCGTTCCCTTATGCTGAAGAGCGTCGTTTATTCTATGTAGCAATGACGCGGGCAAAAGAGAAAGTATGGATCACGCACAGTGGCGACGGCTCTGGCTTTGTGCAGGAGCTGCATGGTTCTGATTACCCAGTTGTTCGTAAAAAGTGATGTTACTTGACTTGATTGTCTAAGATTAGATCTTCAATCCCTGCCCTAATATCACAAGGCAGACGCATAAAGCATAAGGAATTTGCTATGGAACACGGCTCTATTAACTACATTGAATTTGCTGCGAAAGACATCTCAGCAACTAAGGCATTTTTCAGTCAAGTGTTTGGTTGGAGCTTTGAAGACTATGGCCCTGAGTATTCTGCGTTTGAAGGCAAAGGCTTAATGGGCGGCTTCTATTTGGCGGATCTGGCGTCGAATACGGATAACGGCGCGGCGCTGATGGTTTTTTATAGCCAAGATCTTGAGCAAACTGAGCGCGATGTGATTGATGCTGGTGGTCAGATAAACCGCGAGATCTTTAGCTTTCCCGGCGGCAGACGTTTCCATTTCAGAGAGCCAAGTGGCAACGAGATGGCAGTGTGGAGTGACAAGTAGAGAGACTCACTGCACTGTTTGAGGATTGAATTGCTTAACGCCTGAAAACGAGACATAAAAAAGCCTGCGATCAAATGCAGGCTTTTTAGTCTGTTCAGTAGAGATCACATATAACGTGCGATTACGTGCGCTCTGCTAGATACGCTTCGTAGTCTGGGATTTCGATGATTACTTCTTCTTCAAGCAGTGAAGAGTTAAACAGGAAGTTAGCGGTAGCACGGTTAGTTGCCACAGGAATGTTCCAAACACTTGCGATACGAAGCAGTGCTTTTACGTCTGGGTCGTGTGGTACAGCATTAAGTGGATCCCAGAAGAAAATCAGCATATCGATTTTGCCTTCAGAGATAAGCGCGCCAAGTTGTTGGTCACCGCCCATTGGGCCGCTGATCATGCTCTTGATTGCTAAGCCAGTCTCTTTACTTAGTAAAGAACCAGTCGTGCCCGTTGCGTAAAGGAAGTGCTTTTGTAGTTTTTCTTTGTTCTCTTTGACCCATCTTAGTAGCTCAGGTTTGAAGTGGTCATGAGCGACCAAAGCGATATGCTTGTGTGTTGGCATAGTGCGCGTCGTTTTTTGCATGAATGTTCCCTAAATTGTTGTTTCGTTTTTATTGTTTTGAGTTCTTCAGCCAATATAGCACTAAGGATTCACACTGAATACCGGACGAAACTCAGAAGGTGACAATGAGTCGGCGATAATTTGATCTTTGAGAGTTGCAGGTGTCAGCGCTTCGATAATCGGTGCGCTGTGTTGCTCGTAAGGTTGACCGCGTAAGTAACTCGTGGCTTGTTTTACCGACAAGCGACCTTGCTCAACCATTTTATCTGTTGGCGCAAAAAGTACCTTGTTACGAAGTAAACCACGGTAGGTTCCGTGACTTAAGTAACTTGAAATTAACCCAATCTCTTCGGTTTTATCGGCCGCGCGTAGTTCACTGATCGCTGCTTCAATCGCGACGGCACTTCCGACTATATATTGGATATCAGGTTCTTCGATCACCTGTTGTACTAGGTTTCTTTGCAATTCTTTATCGTTATCTGCCCAATAGCTGATCGCAATTTTGATATCACTCGACTTGATCGCATCATAAAACCCCAGTGCTACAGGCTTAGTGCCGCCACTAGCTTGCGGGCCAAGTAACAGGGCGATAGGTGTTTCGCCTGATCCTTTCGGGTGTCGTTTCGACAAAAAATCTCCGACTTGGTATCCCATTTGGTACCAATCGACACCGACCGTACCTTTTAATACCTTCTGTTGTTCTTCATTGACGGTTAACTCATTTACCGTAGCAAACACAGGCGTCGAGCCAACCCAATCGCTGAGATTGTCATGATACGCATCGGGTGAAACCGTACCTAAAATAATGGCATCGGCTCCCCATTGCGTGCAAAGCACCAGTTGCGAGGCTTGTTTGGCCACGTTGGGGTAACCGCCAGCTTCCAATACTCTTAGCTCAACTTGCTGCTTTTCTGCTTCAGAGATCATTCCATAGTTCACAGACAACCAGTATGAGTCTTTGAGGTGCGGATAAATGGCACAGATTTTCTCTTTTTGTGATGTGGCATTGGCGGGTTTTATTGGGCTCAAAGGCTCACTAGCACCTGCGACAGTAGTCACTGAGGCCAGTAGTGAGAGAAGAATTATTGAAGCGAAAGGTCTAGATAGCATGAATTGCCGTTTTATTGGTTTTAGATAAGAAACACTGCAAAATATAGCGTATTCTGCATGGGTAAAGAAGAACGTTTTAAGGTTTAGAGTTTATGTTGTTAGCTTCAGCGAGTATTGGACGCAAGCTGCTGGCCTCATTCTTAGTGATGGCACTGTTGGTTCTATTGTCTGCATTGATCGGTGTTTCTGGTTTTAGCTTTGTAGCAAAAACGGAAAGAAACGTCGTTGATTCGGCGCTTCCTGCCATGATCGAAGCTCGTCAGGTTTCTGAGTTGAGTAACCGTATTATTTCGTCAGTACAAACACTTTCTAATGCGAGAAACGAAGCTGAAAGAAAAGAGGCTGGCACCGTACTGTTTGACCAACTTGAGTCGCTTCTTCAACATATCAAAGAGCTTGGTGTCGACAGTTTCGATTCTCAGCTCCTCAATAAACTCGAAAACAATGTTCAAAGCGTTATTAACACACTGGCTGAGTTGGGTGTGTCGGTTGAGCGTAAGCTTTGGTTAAGCAAAGAGTTGTCGTCTCGTGTCGAAGAGATGCGCCTATTGGCCGAAGAGCTAGAGCAGTTGACGCGAACCCAAGTTTTGAACACGGCTACCATTGCGGTTGCTAACGTCACGCATATCTATGACCTGCTAGAAACCAAAGAAACGGATAAAGCCTACCAAGCCTTAGATGCGCTTGTAGAGGTTGACCTTGATTTGTCTGAGCGCCTACACGAATTGCATTTGCTGGCGTTCAAAATGCTTAACCAAATTGAAGAAACGCAAACCGTTACCAACGTAGAGCGTATTCATCAAATCCAATCAGAATTTGAATCCAACCTAAGAATCATGGCGCGCCGCGTTAAAGCGGTCGAAGATCCTACTCGTTCAGCGCAGATGTCTCAGCTTCTAGAAGAGCTCAGAAAACGCCAAGTCGTGTTCGATATTTCATTAGAACAATATGAGAACACCAAAAAGTCAGAGTTTCTGATGCAAAATACGTTGGAGCTGTTCTCTCAGCTGAATACAACGGTTAACCAACTGGTTGATGATTCAAACCGCAGTACCAAAAAAGCGGTTGATGAGCTGACCAGCACGTTGAATTTGGCTCAATGGTCACTGTCTGTGATTTCGGTTATTGGTTTGGTTATCGTTGCATTTATCGTGTGGCGAGTGGTGTATATCTCGGTTGTTAAACGTCTTACTGAATACTCATCGGCCTTGATGTCTATCGCACAAGGTCGCCTGAATATTGATATCTCGGTAAAGGGTAATGATGAGCTGGCTCATATGGGCGAGGCGATCATCACTGCCAGAAACACCGCGCAGGCGCTACAAGTGGTTGCGGTGGGTGAAGCAAAGGCGAAACGCGAACTTGAAGAGCACAAAGAACACTTAGAAGAGTTGGTCACAGACCGAACCTACCAGCTGCAAAAGACCAATGAGAAGCTGAACATCGAGGTAGGGAACCACGCTAAGGCTCGTAACGCCGCAGAACAAGCAAGCCGCGCAAAATCCGCTTTCCTTGCGACGATGAGTCATGAAATACGAACGCCGATGAACGGTGTATTAGGTACTGCAAGATTGCTCAAAGATACCGGGTTAGACCCGCTGCAATCCGGCTATGCAGACATCATTAACCGCAGCGGTAAGAACCTACTCGCGATTTTGAATGACGTGTTGGATTACTCAAAGATTGAAGCAGGGCATTTAGAAATCCGCACTGCTTCGTTTGATCTTCATCAGATGGTTCAAGATACCTACCAATTGATGGAAGGGCGTGCCGCTGAGAAGAAGCTGAACTTTGATTTCCATATTGAAAGTGATGTGCAACGCTATTGGCGTGGTGACGTAACGCGAATCAGCCAAATCTTGAATAATTTGGTCGGTAACGCGATTAAGTTTACGGAAAGTGGCTCGGTCGATATCTTTATCAGCTTAGATATCGAAGATGAAAATCGAGTGATGTTTGAAGTGTCAGATACAGGTGTCGGTATTGATGCTAGCGAACAAGCTTGTCTGTTTGATGCCTTTACCCAAACCGATAGCGGTCGCAACAAAACCGGCGGCACAGGGCTTGGATTAGCGATCAGTAAAAGCATCATGTTGGCAATGAACGGGGATATTGGCGTTCATTCTGAAGAAGGCGAGGGTAGCCAGTTTTGGTTCTCACTGCCACTTGAAGCCGGTGAGAAGATAGAAACGAAAGTACCGGTCATTGAAGCGTGTATTCGAGCTAAAGTACTTCTGATTGAAGATAACCCCGTAAACTGCATCGTTGCTGAAGGCTTCTTGCATAACTTGGGGCACGAGGTTGTGATTGCGACAACCGGACAAGAAGCGAGAGCCATATTCAGTGAGCAAGAGTTCGATATTGCGCTGGTGGACATTAACTTACCCGACTGCGATGGCGTCGAGTTAATTCAACAACTCAAAGACGATGCGCTTCAGCATAAAAGTGAAGAAGACGTAATTCGAAAAGTACCCCCAATGATCGCAGTATCGGCTCATGTGTTTAACGAAGAAGTGGAAAGCTATTTGTCGTCTGGCTTTGATGGATTCTTACCTAAGCCGTTAGAGAAGGAAGCATTATCGGAATTGATTGTTGAGCAGTTGGACGGTCACACGCTGTTGCTGCCTCAGCCGGATCCGTCAGATGCTGTTTGCTGTCAGCTAAACTCTAAACCTCAGGAAACCGAGCTAGACTTATCAGCATTGGCATTTGCAAGCTCGACACAACGAGCAAACCAAGACGCGGAACATAATCAAGGAGAACCGATTGTGCAGATGATTAACCCTAAGATTATCAAAGACGACTTGGCTATTCTCGGTCGAGAAAAAATAGTGCAGATTGTTGGGTTGTTTGACCAAAGCAGCCAAGTCACTCTCGATGAACTGATTGTGGCAAGTGCCGCTGACAACGCTCGTGAAATTAAGTCTTTAGCTCATAAACTGAAAGGGTCTGCCGGCAGCCTAGGATTATCTGCACTGTTTGCTTTATGCCAGAGCATTGAAGCGAGCGAGGATCCATTACTTCAATATCGCGATAATGCAGACTCATTACCTGAATTGGTGAAAGACTCGTTAGCAGCGCTCCGAGAGCAACTATAGAGTGGCTATTGGGCGGAAAGCCCCAAAATAAGAACAGAAAACAAAAAGCAGGCTATTTCTCCGTTTTAATATGAAGAAGTGACCTGCTTTTTTATTGTCGAATAAGAATCTAAGTAAGGCTTTCAAGGAACGGCTCTAAGCCATCTTGATATGTCCAGCAGCTTTGATCTTAACGTGAACCATATTGCCTTGTAGGTAGCTTAATGGAATCTCGCTGCGTTCAATGATCGCGACATTATCGCTGCATGCGCCAGCTTCAATCGCCAGTTGCTTTGATTGCGCTTCCAAGCCCTTTAAGGTCTCTTCACGTGATGCTGGGTCAATCGGTACGATCTTATCGAATTGACCTGATATTTCACCCAACGCAACACCAATCGCATTAGCCACTTCAAAGTGCTCAGGACGAACCACTTGGCTCACACCTTCAAAATGATCTGGGAATAGGGCACTACCACCACCAACCATGATTACGGGTACACTCGCCGCAGAGGTCTTCATCTTATCGATGCCTTCTTCAACATCCGTGACCATTTGTTGATAAATCTTGCTTGCTTGTTCGGCTGAAACACCAATCTCATCACTCAGTTGATGTTCTGCCTGCCACTGCATTTGTCCTGTTTTGAGTGCAATATCGGTGAGCGTAAGTTCATCACCACCAAAGCTACGCGCCGTTTGCGTCAAGGTATGGCCAACACTTTCTGGGCCTAGCTCTATACGCTGCTGTTCAAAGCGAACCTTGGTACCACCACCAATGGCTAACGCCAAAATATCAGGCATACGGAAGTTGGTTCTCACTTCACCGATTTCTACTGCTAAGCTCGATTCTCTTGGGTAGCCGTGAGTCAGTACGCCGATATCAGACGTAGTGCCGCCCACATCGACCACAATCGCGTCTTTTAACTTAGTTAAGTGACTCGCTCCACGAATCGAGTTTGTTGGCCCACAAGCCACGGTAAGAATCGGGTACATCAATGCGAACTGCTGTGACATCAGTGTTCCGTCGTTCTGACCGAAATAAGGCGTGGTGTGGATTTCATGATTGATGAGTGCACTGCAAAAGCCGTCAACGAATCGTTTTGCTGTCCCTTGCAGAGCCGCATTGAGGATAGTGGCGTTCTCACGCTCTAAAAGCCCTAAACTGCCCACTTTATGGGATAACGATAGGTTCACGCCCGGAAGTTCTTGTTGAATCCATTCTGCTGCTTGAAGCTCCTGGTCGCCGTTGACGGGAGAGAACACTCCGCAGATAGCAATGGAATCCACTTGGCCTTTCATTTTCTGGCAAAGCTCGCGGATCTCAGACTCTTGAATGTCGGCAATCAACTGGCCGTCATATTCATAGCCGCCGTGTGCTTGGTAGAAGTGCTGACCAAGCAGGTTTTGCCACGCTTCACTCCAACCACAAAGGGGCGGGACGCTATCACCACTGGGAAGCGCTAAGCGAATCATGCCGACTCTGTCTAAGCCTTTTCGTTCAACGATTGCGTTGGTGCATTGAGTGGTGCCAAGCATCGCGTGTTTCACTTGCTGACCATCAATGTTTGCTTGGTTTAATAGCGCAGAAATCGCGTTGTCGATCCCTGTTGAAACATCATGTATGGTTGCGGTTTTTACTTTGGCAATCACATTTAAGTCTGCGTCGAGCAGCACACCGTCGGTATTGGTGCCACCTACGTCAATGCCCAAACGGCAGTAATCAAGCGTAATGTTTGTCATGCGACTACCTCTTCAATGCAGACTTTAGTTGTTCAATGGTTTGATACTCGACGGTGTAGCCAAAGTAACCCGGGCCCGCGACTTCAATACCTTTGTCAGTGCGCCATTTGGGGTCGCAAGGGTAAGCGATAAGGTCGATGCGCTGCCCGTAACGAAGTTGTTCGGTTGTGATTGGCTTACCCGTTTCATGATCCAAGATCGAAATAAGATCCGGTGTTGATGCCAGCAGGTTATCTTGGCTCATGTCTGCGCGGCTTGTACCTTTGTGCGCGAGAAGTAATTCGTTTTGGAACTGCACAAACACGTTATCGACGCCGGTATCTTCAAACTGAGCCAGCTTTTTAATCACGACACCACCTGTTGCAAAACCACCATCGGTTTCACGTTGAATATCAACAATCTTGCCACTGATGATGGTATGGCCGCCGACAATGTCTAATACGGCCTGTGTGCCACTTTTATTGTTGTCGTTCGCCAGTCTAATCGCTTCACCAATCTTCATTGCTTGGGTCAGTGTCGCAGGCAGTGCACTGCGTTTTAGGTTCTTACCGTTCATTGGGTAATCGCACATTGCTGCAGAGCCACCCATCTGTTCGGTAATCGGCCTCGCAAACTTTTCAGACCAAATACCGTCAATCGGATAAAGCGTGACGACATTGCCACGCTCATCGGCCAATGTGTTCGGTGCCGAAGGGAGACCATCAAGAAAGAAGGTCACCATCTGAGCTTCTGGGAACGCACGTCCCATCGCATCACAATCGATCACAGGAATGTTCTTTTGTGCTGCAACGAGAATTGGAATCAATGAATTGAAGCCGCCTACTTCGATAGGAAACGTTGCCGCTACTTCAGTGCCGAGCGCTTTTTCCATCGCTTCGAAAGCAATCAACATTTGATCTTTCGAATTGAGTTTCTCTACTGCGACTGTTGGTGCGCCAATCATTGAAGAGGGCACTGTCATCCAATCGTCTTGCACGTCTTCTAAAGGAATCATGCGTACAGGGTGCTTTGCCGTTGCAATGGCTACTTTCGCCATCAAGGCACCGCTGTATGGGTCACCGCCGCCGCCAGTACCTAATACCGTCGCACCCAGCGCGATATCATCAATCATTTGTTCAGTAATAATCACAACTACTATTCCTTATCACTTGAAGGAGAAAGCTTCATTAGGGCGAGGTAAATCACACCAGCGGCAAGAATGCCGTCTAACGCCGAGATGCTGGTGAACGAAAACAGGTTGAAAAACTCTGGTGCAGTACAAGCGCTGAATGCAGTACCAAATGCCCAAGAAGCCAAGCCTTTAAACATCCAAGCTGGAACTTGTTGGATGTTCTCAAAGCTCATTTTTGTCGAATCTAAAACATAATATTGAACGATGTAGACACCCGCAGCAGGCGCAATGGTTACGCTGAGTAGCATTAAGAAGTCGGTAAACTTGTTCACCATGCCGAGTTGAGCGATACCAATGCCGACGATGGTCATGATCACAACCAGAACAGGGCGCGGAATCTTAGGTAGAACCATCGACATGCATAAGCCGCCAGAGGTTAGGTTGCTACTGTTGGTGGTCCATTGTGCGAATACCAGTACTATAATGGCCGCCATGCCTAAACCTAGGGTGAAGAAGACTTCGACTAGGTCGTCGGTGCCGGTCATTTTGGTCAAGATCAATGCGATAAGAATGATGGCACTGTTGCCGACGAGGAAACCGATACCCGCTCCTAAAATCGCATCACGGCGTGTTTTGGCGTAGCGAGCAATATCAGGTGCAGCAACCGCAGCTAGAATCCAGATAGACATAACAAAAGAGATGGCTTGGCCAAGCGTCAAAGGATCTTCAATCGATGGCGCTGCGCCACCTTGATAATCAGCAGCCATAAACAAACCGATGGTAATCAACGTCACCATCAATGGAACAGAATAGGTACTGAGTTTGCCTAAAGCACGAACGCCATAGATAGCCGTCATCATCATTAACACACTGCCGCCAATAAGAGCGGTGAGGTGTGAAATTATGATGTCGTATTTCGCCAGTGCATCGACCATGATGAAAGCGAAGAAATCAGCCTGGAATGCGAACCAGCCGACTAATGAGATGCCGTTGATGAAGCCAAGAATTTTACCGCCGTTACGGCCAAATACCGCGCTGCTCACCAGCGGGGTAGACACGCCAGCTTGAAAGCCAATGTTGGCACACAGCATCGCGATGATCGCCAATAAGCCTGAACCAATAAACGTGGCAAGCAGTGCGTCTTCAAAACCAATACCGCTGCTTAGAATCGAGCCGAGAAACAGTCCCGAAATGTCGATGCCGATTGCCAACCAAATAAGGCTGATGACCCACCAAGATCGTTTGGCCTTCTCGGGAACGGGTTCCAACTCGAAGTCATCTATCTTTTTGTGGCTGTGTGTTGCTTCGGGTTTATTCACGTAAGCTTCTGCCGCCATAGTGCCATCCATGCATTGTTATTCCATAAGTGTGAATAAAGCATGCTGATGTATTTATTGTTAATAAATGAATATAATCAGATGTAAACATAACAAAAAACAAATGTGAGTGGCAAAGTGAATCCAAACAATAAGTTAGATAAAAGAGACCTACGTAGATTAGAGCTTTTTTGTGAAATTGTTGAACAAGGAGGCATCAATCAGGCGGTCGCAAGCACTGGGATTAGTCAACCAGTGCTGAGTAATCAGCTTATTGCCTTGGAAAAAAGCTTAGAATTAACATTATGCCAACGTGGTCGACGTGGTTTTAAGCTGACTCATGAAGGTGAGCAAGTGTATAAATATGCGAACCAACTAAAATCGACCTTAACCGACTTCGCTTATAAGTTACGAGGTGTACAGACGGAACTCTCTGGGCATGTGCGAATTGGATGTTTGGATAACACCGTCACTTTGCCTTATAACCCACTTCCCAAAGCGATCGAGACGTTTTATCAACGCAGTAACAGTGTAGAGGTGAGTGTTGATGTCGGCGATTTCACCCAGTTGAATGAGAAGCTAGCAAAGAACCAGATTGATATGATGATAGTGGTTCTAGGGTCACATCAAAAATCAGCGTTTCAACATAAATACCCACTGTTTGAAGAGCACAGTTATCTGTATGCGCGCAAAGATCTGGCCGAGAAGATCATGGACAGGGATTTCTCATTGAATGGCTGTCGTATCAACATGGGCGGCTATGCCAAAGATGAGATGTTCCGATTACTGAATATTGAGCAGTACGATTCCGTAAAGCCTTTTGATGGCTGGCATGTCGAGTCGGGTGTAATTTTAACCTTGGCGGGCACACACCTGAGTTTTTTACCGTCTCATTTAATCGACCGTGGCCATTATGACCAAGCCTTGATTCCGCTTCAGCCCGAGAAGTGGAGCCTTAAGAGTCAGTTTTATGTGGTGTTGAAGCAACCTGTAGATTCCCTTTCCCCCGCCGCGCGTGCGTTTTTTGATGAGCTACACCAACCGGAAGCATCGGATTCAATATAGAGAACTCGTCGCTTCTCAATAGCACTTAAGATACTTTCTCATATACAAAAAATCCTCTGCCAAGACAGAGGATTTTTGCTTTTATGCTTTATGAGTGAAAACTAACGGTTCTCGAAGCGGTTGTAATCCAACAATCCGAACTCGATCGGTTGGTCTTGTTGATACCAACGATGCACGCGATCACTGAATGGCCAGAACTCGCTAGAACTGCGTCGTACCGCAAACTTATCCAGCAGCGCCACGTAGTCTTCTTCAGTGCTTAAGTTTTGCAGCGTTTTAACCAGAGTAGGAATCTCGCTCTCGGTTAATGATAGGTAAGCCGCAGGGTAGCTACCGACAACGCCTCGTACGAGGGTAAGGTCATCATTGGCGTAATCACGGTTACCTTCTTCATTAAACAAGCTAGAAATGTTGCTGTGCGCGTTATTGTGAATCATGGTGAACAGTTGCTCTTCGCCGTTTTCGCCTTCAATCATGATCATCACTAATTGAGGCACATGACGCAGGCCTTCGCCCTTTATCAAATTCACTTGGTTAAGCAGTGCTTCATTCTTCCTACCAAAACCTGTTTCAACAATCTCAAAGCGATTATCGAGAACAGGTGCGAGCTTATCTTTGATCATATCAAGCAGTTCGTGTTTCGGATCCGCCGTTTTGTAAACCACGCTGGTCGGCTGATCAAAAGGTGCAATGTTTCGCTGCAAATAGTCACTCAGTTGTGCGCTTTGGTTCTGGTACCAACTAGAGTGTTCAATGTGACGAACGTCTTTAGGAAGAAGGCTTAAGAAGTTACTCTCACCTTCAAGACGCAAGAAGTCCATGAACATGCGTGTAATCAGCTGGTGGCCAAAGTTGCCGTAAACATCGAAGCCTGCAACGAGAAGATAATGAATACGCTCTAGAAGAGCATAATCAAGAATCCACGCAGTCTTAGGTTGCGTGCCAACTAACCCTTGTACAACAGAGGCGCTATCGAAGTGCCTAAAGACGGTGAGAGCAGCATTCGGGTTGATGCCATCGCCATCCCAAATGATGCCAGTGTCTAGGTGGACGCCACTCTCGAACCATTGGTTAGTGAAGTCTGATTTCGCGTTTAGGTATTGCGCTTGTTGCTTTGCGTATCTTACCCAGTTGGTCACAGGTACGGTGTTACTTTTTAGTTCGCTAGGTAGCTTTAAATTTTTCTTTTGACTTGCGTAGAAGGCGTTGATTTCCGGAACATCGGCTTTCTCTGGGTCGATGAAGAAAACCCAAAAACGGTCGTTAATTACGTTCAAGGCAAGTTGACCACGACACACAGGTCCTTTGATATAGGCCATGATGGTGTTTTGCGCGTTATCTAACATGAAGTTGAAGCGCGAGTTTACTGGCAGTGCTTCAAATGATGTCATTGGGTTTGCTGAAACATCGATGTCGTAACTAGGTAGTTGTTTTACTTCGTAATTTACGTCGACAAACCAGGTGTTCCACTTTTGTAGACGCTCTTTATTAAGCGCGAAAGGCATGTGCGTTTTGTCGACGATAGTGCCTTGTTCTGGAATCAGACGGTAGTAAACACTGTCTACTTTTGGATCGTCATAAGGGCGACGAGTCGTGATGCGTTGTACCGCTTCACCTGGTGGTGTTGCAGAGCGAACAACAGTAAAGAAACGCGTTGGTTGAGCTAAATCAGAAAAATAGACATGAGATAAAAACAGGTGCTCGTAGATATAACGTGCTGAAAGTTGACTCTTATTGTCGCTCTTGTTTAAAAAGCTTTCGTAGACATTAACGAGCTCTTGTTCTGCATCAGTCAATGGAATGTGGTCGTTCATTAACGCGCCATTTTCCAACCAACTCATTAAAGTCGCGTATTCGGTTTTGTCTAAGTTTGGCATCCCATAAGGCATTCCCCAAGTTGGGTAATCTTTTTCATATTTGGCATACTCCTCAATGGTTGGGCACTGTTGGTCGCGGTCGATTGAAAAGTCGAAACCTTCAAGCTGGGTTTGATCGGGCAGAGGGTGATTCTCTTTCTGGATCAACATACGAGAAACAAGACCAGCATCGAGGTTAGCCGTTGAGTTCTGCATACGCTCATTGAGGACAGGATGAAAATCCGCATCGCGCCACTCTTGCGTGGTTAAAGCATCTTCAAACAAGCGAGTAGGGGCTGATGCCGTTAAGCGGGTGCCTTGATAAACGAGTGCTTTGCTCGCACCTCGGTCTATACCTTCCACTGAAGACATTTTGAGTTGGCAAGGGGCATCATAACAAGCGTGGCAAACCACGCATCGGTTATCAATGATGGGCTTTATTTCGTCAATGAAGTGCTGTGCTTGAGCCGAAAGAATAGGTGCTTGGCGATCGCGTACTTGTTGTTCACCAAACAGTTCGTCGAAGTTTAAACCCGCGTAGACGGCACAACCTGAGAAGACGCTAACAAAAGCTAAAATGAAGAGTTTTTTTAAATTCATACGTATTTAAATATTAGGCATTTTCTATAATTATATCGAAAATGATTGAAAATGCTCATGTTCTAACAATTTTGTAGACAAGATCTTGATGGGGCGAGTGACTTGTCGATGCGCGTCACTCGCTAGTGCTCAGAAATTGGTGTTTAGACTTAGCTAGATTTAAGTCCCAAGAGCTAAAAGCTAGCAGTTAAGAGTTAAGAGTTAAGACTCATTGATTGACGTAACAAACAGAGAAGGGGGCAGACAATCGCTCAAACTCTTTGATCCAGCGCCACTGGTTGTCTTGCAGTTTATCGCCAGGGCCTTTGACTTCAATCCAATGAAACTCATCGCCCTTGAACGCAATCAAATCCGGCATCCCAGTTCTAAATAGCTTTAAGTCACTCAATATCACTTTGAAGAGGTCTACAACCAAGGCATTTGGAATTGAAGCCATGCCGTGTTCGATGAGTGCCTTAGGAAAATAATTCCAATGAACAAAGGGGTTCGCGATACCTTGCTTTTCATCGTAAGTATCAAGAAAATGGTTCAGCCCATGTTTGGATATCGTCTGAAACACGGCTTCAATCTGTTCGGCTCGCTTGTCTACGAAATCTGAATGGTACAGATCCAATGGTCGATGTTGGTAACGATTGATAAAGGCGCCTTCAACGTCTGCGAAAATGACATCCCAGAAAGCCAAACCAAACAAGCCACACAGAAAACTGTTTTCTGAAAAATAGACGTCCCAACCTTGGTTCTCAAAATGCTGCTTTACCGCAAGCTCGACTCGAGTTTGGCTGAGGTCTAATTCCAGTTTTAACTCTTTGCAGCTCGGCTTTATGGTTCGTGAAACTTTGTGCCCCTGTTTCCGTAGCAGCCGGTCTTCAAGCTTAATAGCGATTTCCAACTCTGACACATCCGATGGAGTAGCTTTCATTTGCGTGACAATGTCATACATTAAGTCTAGCGTACCTTGCTTATCATAGATGCGTGCAAGTCGTTCTCTGCTCGGAGGAAGTGTAGATTGTCTGAACCAAAAGATAGCTTGGTCGTTTAGATTAAGCCTTTCAAGATCGCGAGCAATATCATTGATCAAACGCGATCGTTTTCTGGCAATACTTCTGTGTTCTGATTCTTCAGGAATCGCATTTAAAAGCAGTTCCAGAAACTCGCCATCTTTGCGGTCACCTTCTGAATACAAGCGTTGAATATCGCGCATCTGGATTAATTGATTGAGCTGATCCCTAGAGGTGAAGAAGCGGTGTTGCTTGCTTAATGGGTAGTTCTCAAAGGTGTTTAGCCCAAGGTCGCTTAACACGAACTGACTTAAGTCTTGATAGGTGTTGGCAAAGAACAGCAACAGTAATACATCAATCACTTGAGATTCGATGACGTAAATACAGTCGAAAGAGAGGTTTTGAAATTGATCAAAAGGTTGCTGATCAAGCCGTAACAACAGCTCGTCTTTCTTGGCATTTCTATGGCTCTTAAGGGCGGGGAATACACTCAACAGCTCTGGTTTGGTGAGCAAGTGAAACCCGAGCTCGACCTCACTAATGGCGAGGTCATGCTGTTCTTCGGGATGACTCAACCCAATGAAGCCTGAGCTGTTTAGCTCTTGCAGTACGGTCTTTAGATCTGGGATCTCAACATAGTTGAGTTTATCGCTGCGAAACCAACGGCCTTTACGAGAAAGCAAACGAACCATTAGGCATTGGCTTGAAACAGAAAGACGTTTGTATGCGGACAACCAACGACATTCATCATCACTCAGAAGATCGGGGTAGAGCGTTTGAGCGTGTTCAACCAGTCGATTGAAGTTGTCGAGATAATAAGTGGGGGAGAGCTGAAGAGTGGTTTCGGTCGTCAATGGAGAAGTCGCTTGATACAAAAAGAGCCTAACCCTAAGGTTAAGCTCTTCAGTAACAAATTCAATCTTTTCTGTTGATTAAGCTTGTGATGCTTTTAGTTCAGCAACTTTAGCTTCAGAGATTGGTTTAGTGATGATTGCTAGAACAATACACACTGCCATCATAACTGCAGAGATTGTGTAAGCTAGGCCGTAACCTTCGCCGTTTGACATTGAGAAGCCAACAACTGCTGCACCGATAGCGCCGCCGATACCCCATGCCGTGTAAAGCACGCCGTAGTTAGTACCGTAGTTTTTCAGGCCGTAGAACTCAGCAGTTAGTGTTGGGAATACTGCTAGAAGCGTACCGTAACCAACCGCTGCGATAGCCGTACCAATGATTAGCGTCAATTCAGAGTTGAACGTAGCGAATAGAGCCATGTTCGCGCCTTGAAGGATGAACGCTAGAAGTAGAGTACGTACGCCACCGATTTTATCTGCAAGCATACCCGCAGCAACACGGCCGCCTGAGTTGAATACTGCAAGGATAGACGCTAGGTAAACTGCGTTTGGCAGGTTAGCTTGAACGCTAGCAATTGTAGTGATGTTACCGATGATCATTAGACCAACAGATGCAGCGAATGCGTACATGATCCATAGAGAGTAGAACTGAGGAGTCTTCAGCATTACTTTCCAAGTTAGGTCTTCAGTCTTCTTAACCGCTTTAGGAGCTTGGCCTGCTTTTACTTTAGGCTCAGCTGGCGTGTAATCCGCTGGTGGGTTGTTGATTGTTGCTGCTAGAGGTACTGCGATTGCAAGTACACCAACACCAAGAATCATAAAGCTAGTTTGGATACCCATGCTGTCGATTAGCGCAGAAGTTACTGGTGCTAGGTAAATAGCCGCAAGACCGAAGCCTGCTGCGATAAGACCGTTAACCATACCTTTCTTAGAAGAGTGGAACCACTTCATTGCTGATGGAGACAGACATGCGTAACCGAAGCCGATACCTGCACCTGTTATAATACCGAACGTGATGTTCAGCATCATAGGCGTTGTAGCGAAACCAGAAGCAATCATACCTAGGCCTGTAAGCGCTGTACCTAGGATAAGGATCTTACGTGGACCCATACGGTCTTGTAGGATGCCCGCAACAAGAAGACAAACAGAGAATGTGATAGTTGCAATAGCGTAAGGTGAAGATGCTTCAGCAGCACTCCAACCAGCTTCAGTTACTAGCGCTTTGTTAAATACACTCCAAGCATACAGGATGCCAAGACAAAGGTTGATACAGAAGCCTGCTAGCAGGATACGTGTTGCTTTATCAATCTTGCTCATTTTTATTCTCAGTTTTGTCATCGGTTAGTGGAGAGCCACTTAACTAAAGACGGGTTATTGTGATTGTTTCTTCAAAATTAGTTTGCGTTTATCAACAGATAGCGCAAAAGAGCGCGGATTATAACCAATTAAAATGTGATTGGAATCTCTTTTTCCATTTTTGGTAAATTAAATTCAATTTGTTAATAAGTTGTTTTTCATTGGTTTTTGAAATGTTTTTAACACCTCTCTATTTTGTTCTTTTTCGCTCTGTCTTCTTATTATTTCAGGGATTTTGAGGTGATGGTTTTTGAATAGACGCGTATTGCGTGCGGATATCACAGAGTTACAAATAATTTTAATTAATTTCCAAGGTTAAATTTGTGTAACAAAATAAATCGTAACAGCGCTTTGTTCATATGAGACAAGGAGTAACGGAGTTTTATTAAAAACAGAATGTTAAGCAATTGTTAAGGGTGATTTTTGTTAGTACTTTTGCTTACATTTTGTTCGATTGGAGGGGTTGTGTTGTCCGTAAAAAGTGGGAAAATAGTATGCAAACTGAGATTCCAAATTTGAAAGGATGCGTTTCCAACTTATGGTGAGGCGAGTATTATGAAACTGTTTTTAATTTTATTGATGTCAATTTCTGGTGGTGTAGCGGCAGCTGACCATATTCACTCTTTCCTATTCGGCTTCTATGTTGCGGCTCTAGCTGTTGGTAGTTGCTACTGGCTTGCATTCCGCAGTACGCGTTTCCCACAGTTGGCATTAGTGCTATTGATGTGTGGCTTTTTTGCGAAAATTGCAGTGACTGTTATCGGTGTTTCTTGGGGTATCTCGAACGATATCATTCAATCGCCGTTCATTTTCTCATTGTCATACCTGTTCTTCTTAGTGGTTGTGTCTTACGTTTGGTTTGCATACCGCGATAAATTGACGCTAAAACAACGCGCTAAGAAGGTAGAAGAGTCTCGCAAGCAAGCGGCAGCATAATTCGATTTGATTCTTAAAAAGCCTTCTTCGGAAGGCTTTTTTGATCCTGCCTACCTGAACTCTATTATTTGGTTATGACGGCAGATAAAAGAAACCCCAGTATGGTGACATACTGGGGTTACTTGTTATGTATCTATTATCTAGCAGTTACCATCTACCAAAGACTACTCTGAAGGTGTGTTATTTCTTCATCATCTTAGCGAGATCGGCGAACGGGTTGTGTGTCGCTGACTGATGATCATCTAAACTCGCTTTTGCATCCACACCATAACGCTCATGGTCAGTGTATTTTGAATGCTCATGATCGTGACAGTACAGGCACAGTAGCTCCCAGTTGCTGCCATCTTCAGGGTTGTTTGTATGGTCGTGATCCACGTGGTGAACGGTAAGCTCTCGGAGGTTTGAGTAAACAAATTCGCGCGCACATTTACCACAAACCCAAGGGTACAGTTTTAGTGCTTTTTCGCGGTAGCCTTTCTCTTGGCGAGCATACGCTGCACTCGAACCTGTGAAATCAGAAGACATTGCCAAATCCTTATCAATTGTAATATCCCGATTTTATCACAGCTTTCTTGAAGCTGTCGGTATGTCGTTCGTAAAATCATTGCTAAATGATGCAGTGGACTTATCGATATTAGATTGAAGTTTGAATACAGACTTACCTTCTACACACTAACGCTTAAGCGGGTTATGTCTTTCTGGAATAAGCCATGCTTAACAGTTTGAAAATAAATCGTATTCAGGGGTTTTAACCGCAGGCATGTGACCTAATATCAGTTTGTGAGACCCTATATTAATAAGGAAATATCATGTCAGAACAATACACTCCGCCAAAAGTTTGGGTTAACGATACTGCTGGTGGTAACAAGTGGGCAAACATCAATAGTCCTGAATCTGGAGCTCGCTTTGATAAAGAGCTTCCTGTTGGTGACCATGCTTTTCAATTGTATTCTCTTGGCACACCTAACGGTCAAAAAGTCACTATCTTGCTGGAAGAGTTGTTAGCGGCGGGTGTTAAAGAAGCTGAATATGATGCGTACTTGATCAACATTGGTGAGGCTGATCAGTTCTCTTCTGGCTTTGTTGGCGTGAATCCAAACTCCAAAATACCAGCACTTGTCGACAAGTCTGGTGACGAAGACGTGAATGTATTCGAATCGGCATCTATCTTGATGCATCTAGCAGAAAAATTTGGTCACTTCTTACCAAAAAAAGGGGCAGCAAGAACGCAAACCATTAACTGGTTGTTCTGGGCACAAGGCTCGGCACCATTCCTAGGCGGTGGTTTCGGCCACTTCTACGCTTACGCGGATGAAAAGCAAGAGTACCCAATTAACCGCTTCGCAATGGAAGCTAAGCGTCAACTAGATGTGTTAGACAAACAGCTCGCAAATAACACATTTGTGGCGGGTGACGAGTTAAGCATCGCTGATATCGCGATTTGGCCTTGGTACGGTAACTTAGTACTTGGCAAAATTTACGACGCAGCCGAATTTCTACAAGTTGAGTCTTACACCAACGTTGTGCGCTGGGCGAAGCAGCTAGAAGCGCGTGAAGGTTTCCAACGCGGCCGAGTGGTTAATCGTTCATTTGGCGAAGAGTGGGAGCAAGTACCAGAGCGCCATTCTGCAGAAGACATTGACCGTGTTTTAAAGCTACGCCCTTAGTGATTTTAAAACGATAGTCGACACCAGTATCTCTAGAGTTTGTTTTAGCGGCCAACGTTAACTCAAACTCTAGTTTTTTGTTCCATCGAATCATTCCTTCCTTATATCAGCCTTTCGATAAATACAGTTACTATTAGCTTTCACTTGTCAATTGCTGTTTTTATTTATGTGATTGAATATTAACGGCTTTTACCCTGTTTAATACCCTGTTATTAGAGTTGTTTCATACTTTGTTACATTTCAACGATTAACTATTTATTGTAATGTTATAACATAACAATAAATTAATTGGTGATGTATCTTAGAAAGGAAAAAGTTGTGAATAAAAAATTGGTTTCTCTAGCGGTTGGTAGCATTCTCGTTTCCCCTGTTTTTGCCGACACGTTGTCGAACCCTCAAATTGGTGTCGTTCTTGATGGGTATTATCAAGACGGTCAACGTAATAACTCAGAGCGCGGCGAAGGCTTTGGTCTTGGTCATACAGAACTGAACATGTCTGCGAATATCGATGATAAGTTTTATGGCTCTTTGACTACGGTTATTGAAACTCACGATGATGAGACTGAATTACTGCTCGAAGAAGCTTTCATTGAAACACTGACGATGCCTTACGGTTTAAGCATTCGAGGTGGTCGTTTCTTGTCTGATTTCGGCTACCTAAATAACCAACATATGCATACCGATAGCTTTGTTGAGCGTCCTGCCGCTTACCGTACATTTTTAGGCTCTCATTATTACGATGATGGTGTTCGTGCAAACATCGTTCTTCCTACAGATCTGTATGTGAAGTTTGGTGTTGAAGCGCTAAGTGGCAGTAAGATGTCGTCTGTTGATGATGGCTCTGACGTTGGTGTTTACACTACAACTCTTAAGCTAGGTGACGACTTTTCAGAGTCATCAAGCTGGCAGTTTGGTTTGAGCTACTTACGAAATGAAAACGGTAAAGTTCGTGAGTTTGGAGACCATGATCACGGGCATGACCATGACCACGATCATAGCCACGGAGCGGCGGTAACGGGCTCAAACTTATACGGTGCTGACTTTGTATGGAAGTGGGCTCCAAACGGTAACTACAAATACCAAAACTTCACGCTTGCTGCTGAATACATGTTGTTAGATGGCATCGTCGATGACAAATTCAAAAATGACGCAGAATCACCAGATACATTAGCAGGCTACTATGTCTCGGGTGTCTACCGACTTAGCCCAAGCTGGTCTGCTGGCCTGCGTTACGGTGAAGCAGAAAGCTATGATGGACACGCACATGGTGACCACATGCACTTTACTGCAATGAACGACAAAGAAGCAGATGCAATGATCGCTTGGGATTCATCTCATTTTGGTACAGTTAGAGCGCAATACTCTCGCGTTGAAAACCAAAGTAAAGAGACAGATAACGTATTTACCCTTCAGTATGTGATGACCTTTGGGGCGCACGGTGCTCATGCATTCTAGGAAACTCCTACTTACAATGGCAACAGGTGTTGCCATTGTATCCTCATCTATAATGGCATCTTCGTCTGCAATGGCGTTGAATATTTTCGTTTGTGAACCTGAATGGCAAGCTCTTGTTCATAGTCACGCTCCTGATGCCAACATCTATTCGGCGACTACGGCTAAGCAAGACCCGCATTATGTTCAAGCAAGACCATCACTTATTGCCAAAATGCGTCAAGCAGATATGGCAATGTGTTCAGGGTCTGAATTAGAAGTAGGCTGGTTACCAATGCTGCAAGTACGCAGTGGTAATCCTGCGGTTCAAGATAGCGCGCCCACCATGTTATACGCGAGCGATATGGTAGGTATGCTTGACACCCATGACCATGTCGATCGAAGCATGGGAGACATCCATGCTCACGGAAACCCACATGTTCAGTTTGCTGCTGAATATATGATTCCTATATCGAGAGAGGTCACCAAGCGTTTACAACTGCTTGATCCTGACAATGCACATATCTACATGCGAAATGGCATGAAGTTTCGTGCCAACTGGCGTAATAAATTGGCAGAGTGGGAAACGAAAGCAGAGCCGTTACAAGGTAAAAAAGTGGTCGGGTATCATGCTACATATCGTTACCTCTTTGACTGGTTAGATATGGCGCAAATTGCTGATTTAGAACCTAAGCCTGGGATATCACCGACTACGTCACATTTACAGTCATTGACCAAGTTGGATCCTGCTTCGTTTGATGCGATTGTGTATTCATCACATCAAGACCAACGTCCTGCTAATTGGCTTAACCAGCAAATCAACAAGCCTACGATACAGCTACCATTGACGGTTGCAGAAGGTCAGAGCCTTGACCAAATGTACGATCAAGTCATTGATGAATTGCTTAGAACGCTCGTTAACCCAGACACATCAACGAGATCATAATGTTGAATGAATATGGTTGGCTGGCACCTGCAGTATTGTGTGGATTAATAGCATTAGTTGGCAACATCGTGCTTGGGGAGCAAGTCCTCAAGCGCCAGATCATCTTTATTGATCTCGCTGTCGCGCAAGTGGCTGCCCTTGGCGCTGCCTTGAGCCAGTATTGGCTGAGCCGATATGCACAGTTTAGCGGCTCTTGGTTTGCAGAGATGATTGGCCCGTGGGTCATGTCATTGTTGCTATGCGGATTAATTGCGTTAATGGAAAAGCGTTACAAACAACACTTAGAACCAATGATAGGAAGTTTGTTTGTGGTATCGGCTTCATTAGCGATTCTATTGGTCAGCAAAGATCCTCATGGCGCCGATTTTATTCAAGGCATTCTCAACGGGCAGCTATTGTGGTCTACCTGGGATGATGTCTGGCCATTGGCAATAATCACGACCGCGATGTTGGTGTTGATTAGCGTAAAGCCTGAATTTATGCAGGGAAGTGGCTTTTATCTTATCTTCGCTATTTTGATGCCGATCACCGTAAAGCTGACTGGGATATATTTGGAGTTTGCGTTACTGGTGATACCTGCGTTATGTGCAGCTGCGTATAAAGGCGTTCGCTTCTTTATCGCGAGTATCGGGATTGGCACTATCGGTATTTTATCGGGCTTAGCAGTGTCGGCTTATTACGATTTGCCAAGTGGCGCCAGCATTGTCATCACACTGTTTTTGGTGGGGGTGATGTTTAATATTGTGATGAAGTTGATTAGAAGCACTTGTACTGATAGTTCGACACGAGCTTGTGGTTAGGAAAAGGCCTCTAAGGTTTAACTTGGAGGCAACGAACCTGACGTTAACAAGACCATGGCGCTTTCTCTGTTTAGAACCGATAGCGCTGGCATATTATATTTAGATTTAGCTATTAAAGGCGGTTTAGGTATAAAATCGCGACATCATAATTCTAAAGGATGGTGCTATGTACCACGGTCATATCTATTTCCCTCTGCGATTTGCAGAGCAAGCAGAAACACTGCGTCAGAAAATTTTAGCGGAACGTAAAGATGTATTAGAGGTTTTCCCATTAATACAGCGTTTGGTTGGTCCACATAAGATGCCAATGTTTGAGATTCACTTTGCGAACAAAGAGTCGGGTATTGTTGAATGGCTTGAGCAAGAACGCGGTGATATGTCGGTGCTTATTCACCCTGTAACTGGCGGTGAAGAAACTTTGGATCACACAGTACGAGCGATCTGGCTTGGTCGTGAATTGGGTGTCTTTGAAGAAACGCTTACTAGCTAATCAAATATACCAATATTGCACTTAACTCATTCCGACCGGAAAATACATGAACAATAAAAAGGCTCCTCAAATGAGGAGCCTTTGTTTTAAGGAGCCGTTTTACCAAGAAACCGGTTATCAAGAGCCTCTGGTTATCGGGCTGAACCGTTAACCAGAGTAGGGGGATTAAGCCTCTGCCGTTACTTTAGAGCCGCTCATCTTTTTAAGTGCTGCGTAGCCAAAGCCTGTTACTAGCGTACCTGCTGCAATCGCTACTAGGTACATTAGAACTGGAGAGATAGCACCAGGAATCAGTAGTACGAATAGACCGCCGTGTGGAGCCATTAGCTGAGCACCAAACATCATTGATAGAGCGCCAGTTAGTGCACCACCTGCCATACATGCTGGGATAACACGCATTGGGTCTTTTGCTGCGAATGGGATTGCACCTTCAGAGATGAAACATAGGCCAAGAACGAATGATGCTTTACCCGCTTCACGCTCGCCCGCTTCAAACTTGTCTTTCACTAAGAAAGTCGCAAGGCCCATACCTAGAGCAGGAACCATACCTGCTGCCATGATTGCTGCCATTGGTGCGTAAGTTTGCGAAGCCAATAGACCAACACCAAATGTGTAAGCTGCTTTGTTTACTGGACCACCAAGGTCGAAACACATCATAGCGCCTAGAATCACACCCAGAAGAATCGCGTTAGACGTTCCCATGTTGTTTAGGAAAGTCGTCATTGCGCTCATCACGCCAGAAACAGGGCCACCCACGATGTAAACCATCACAAGACCAGTGAACAAACTCGCGATAAACGGAATGATCAGGATTGGCTTGAGGGCTTCCATGGATTGTGGAAGTTGAACCTTGTCGGCAATGAATTTCGCTGCGTAACCTGCAATGAAACCTGCTGCGATACCACCTAGGAAACCTGCGCCCGTTGAGCTAGCCAGCATACCGCCGATTAGACCTGGAGCCAGACCCGGACGGTCAGCAATTGAGAATGCAATGAAACCAGCAAGAACAGGAATCATCAGTGCGAATGCAGAACCACCACCGATAGTCATCAGTGCTGCTGCCAGTGTGCCTTCTTCTTTAAACGCTTCGATACCGAATACGAAAGAGAGTGCGATGATCAAACCACCCGCAACAACCACAGGAAGCATGTGAGATACACCTGTCATCAGGTGCTTGTATACGCCTTTCTTCTCGTCAGCAGGCGCTGAATTTGAAGACGCTGTGTGTTGGTATGGTTTAGCTTCTGCGAATGCTTTTTCCATCTCTTGCTTTGTTTTCTTCAAAGCAGGGCTTGTTGTCGTTTTGTATAGCGCTTTGCCGTTAAAACGATCAAGAGGAACGTCGATGTCGGCAGCGATGATAACAAGATCAGCGTCTGCGATTTCTTGGTCTGTCAGTTGGTTCTTCGCACCTACAGAGCCGCGAGTTTCCACTTTGATTTGGTGACCTAGGCGTTTGCCTTCTGCTTCAAGCGCTTCAGCTGCCATAAAGGTGTGTGCAACACCAGTTGGGCAAGCGGTAATCGCTACGATTTTTTTGCTACCTGTAGCAGGTGACGTACCGGTCACTTCAACAGTGCTTTCAGCTTGAGAAGCGTCTAATACCGTTGCTTCTGCTACCGCTTTCTCTAGAAACGCTTTTGCATCAGCAGTGCATTCAGAGATAGCCGCTTGGTACACTTTCTTACCAACAAAACGTGCTTTATCAACATTTTTGTTAGTTGCGATAACTACAACGTCGCTGCTGTCGATAGCGTCTTGCGATACAGTTGAATCAGGTAACACGCTTGATTGACATTCAATAGCAGCGTTCCAACCTAGTGCTTTTGTCGCTTGCTCTAACAAGCCCGCGGCGATGATGCTGTTTGCTACGCCACTTGGGCAAGCTGTGATAATGGTAATATTCATAATAAACCTTTTGTCCTATTTGCTTGTGTCTAACTGGCTAGTTGGAGCACTAAGCGCCTGTAATTGGATATTTTGTAGTACTGAATCCAGCTCTTGTTGGCTGGTGATGCCCACGCCTACCTGTGAAACTGCTAGAGCAGATAGGGCGGTTGCGAATTTAATAAGTTCTGGTTTTGGCATCTGTTGCATTTGACCCCAACATAGACCAGCAACCAATGTGTCACCTGCGCCTACCGTGCTTACTACTTGCATGCGCGGTGGTTGAGCATGTAACCATTCACCTTGGTTAAGCCACATCACGCCTTCAGCGCCAAGTGATACCACGATATTCTCGATGCCTTTTTCACTTAGGGCTTGGCCCGCGTGTTGGCATTGGTCACGAGTTGTCAGCTCTGCATTGAACAGCTGAGACAGCTCTTCATCGTTTGGTTTGATTAACCATGGTTGTGCATTGATACCGGCTTTAAGTGCGTCACGGCTGCTATCAAATAGCACCTTCTTACCTAAATCGTGTAAGCGTTGAACCCAAGAAGCGCAAAGCTCAGGAGAGATACCTTGTGGCAAGCTGCCTGCAATGACGAAATAATCGTGCGTTTCAGCAAGTTCTAATAGGGTTTCTTCGAACGCTTTAATCGCGTCAGCATCAACAGGAACACCTGGGAAGTTGATGTCGCTTACTTGGCCTGAATTCTCTACCAATTTCACGTTAATGCGAGTTGCGCCATCAACACGGATGAAGCGGTCAGTTGCGCCCATCTCTTCAAACAGTTGGCAGAACGCTTCTTCGTTATTGCGACCAAGGAAACCTGTTACGGTCACTTTCGCGCCAAGCTCTGAAAGAACTTTTGCGACGTTTACGCCTTTGCCCGCTGCATGCAGAGAGCCTTTGTTTACTAGGCTAACTGAACCTACATTTAGTGCGTCGATAGCGCCTGTCAGGTCTAGAGCAGGGTTAAGCGTTACGGTAACGGCTTTGATTTGTTTATCAGACATATCGACTCCTTAACCTTCGCCAAGGCCTGAAGCGATAGCTTTACCAATCGATTCAAGTGCTTGTGCTGCATCGTCACCTTCAGCAACAAACTGAAGCTGGTGGCCGTGTTTAACGCCAAGTGCGATGACTTTCATCAAGCTCTTCGCGTTCACTTCTTTTCCGTCGCCATCTAGGTTTGAAACGCGGATTGTTGATTCGAATTTCTTCGCTTCAGCAACCAACATTGCACCCGGACGAGCGTGCAGGCCGTGTGCGTTTTTGATTTTGAATACTGCGCAGTTGTCATCGTCTTGAGACGCTGTAGAAACCGCTTCACCTTTCAGAAGGCCAATCACTTGCGCTGCGTCAGCTGTTAACAGTTGTTGCTGTTTACCTTCGAAAACCATCTTGCTTAGGTTTGCCAGAATAGATTGGTGCGCGCTGTTACAAGCTGCGAATGCGACTAGTGCTTTCACTGGTGTGCCTTCGTATTCACAATGGTTCGCTGTTGAAACGAAAGATACGCCAGTTCGTGTTACGCCTTTGTCGCTGCCCAACAACCACAGGCCTTGGCCTAGGTGAGTTGGTGTTTTCGTTACTAGGTCAGCAACGAATGCGTTGTCTGTGCAACCTGTGTTCTTAAGTAGGCCACCCGCAACGGCAGACATTTGAATCATGTCGCTCGCAGGGAACAGTAGCTGAACTAAAGAAGCGTCTAGGTCGGCTTCTAGCTGAACTTCGCCGTTAAGTAGGGCGATGATTTCGTCTTCTGATTTAGCTTGCTTTAATTTCTCTTCAACACCGTCTGCCGCTAGAACCTTTGTTAGTTGCTTAAGAATGCCTAAGTGCTCGTCAGATTTCGCTGCAATACCAATTGCTACGTAAACACGGTTGCCGTCTGCCCAATCAATACCTTCAGGGAAGTGGTGTACCGCAACGCCTGTCTCTTTTACTAGGCCACGAGTATCCGTCGTTCCGTGAGGAATCGCGATGCCGTTACCTAGGAACGTAGAGTTCTGGTTTTCACGGTTCAGCATTCCTTCAACGTAACCAGAGTCAACTAAACCTTTAGCTGTCAGGTCGCCAGCAATGTTTTGGATTGCTTTGAATTTGTCTTCGGCAGTTTGGCCTAGAGTGATGTCAGATTTTGATAATTTAAGCATGGTGCCTCTTTAGCGTATCGCTTGAGAATTTGTGTATCGCTACGATTCAGTCTAGAGCAATATTTGCCCGCTGCTTTATGCTTGCTGAATCGGTTCAGCAATCAGTGTAAAAAAAATTCAGCAAAGCCGATTTTGGTTTTCAAAATAGTTTTGCTGCGTGTCGTAATTCCAGTTTCGTTAACAACAAGAAGCTGAATCACGACAAATGACGCTCAATCCATTCAAAAGGATGATTGAAGTCACTTTTCAGATTTTGCTGAATCCTTTCAGCTTTTATACTGAATCGATTCAGCATATAATTCAACTAATCCGAGGATCAGATCATTGGTTATATGATCCTACGCACAAAATACAGGTCACCCATATGACACTAGATGAGATTGCCAAACTAGCCGGTGTATCGAAAACGACAGCCAGTTATGTGATCAATGGCAAGGCGCAGAAATACAGAATCAGTGAAAAGACACAGCAGAAAGTGATGGCAGTGGTGGAAGAGTATAACTACCGACCAGACCATGCTGCTTCCTCGCTGCGCGCTGGTAATAGCCGTTCATTTGGTTTGATTATTCCTGATCTGGAAAACAGCAGTTACGCGCGTTTAGCAAAATTGATAGAGCAGAACTCACGTAAAGTGGGCTATCAGATTTTGATTGGTTGCTCAGATGATGACGCTGAAACCGAGCGAAAGGTCGCTGAAGCCTTGGTAAGCCGTCGTATTGATGCCTTGCTGGTGGCGAGCTCAATGCCAGACGCCAATGAGTTCTACTTGAAGTTGCAAAACTCAGGCACACCCGTTATTGCGATTGACCGTCCTTTAGATGATGAGCACTTTGCCTGTGTGATCAGTGAAGATTTCGAAGCTGCATTTGAACTGACGCATTCGATTCTTGATGACAGTATTCATAGTGTTGGTTTGATTGGTGCACTGCCTGATCTGAACATTTCACGTGAACGTCAGTTGGGTTTTGAAGCGGCGAATAAAGCACATACTCAACAAACAGGGCTAACAGAAAATAAGCCGATGGTTGTGGGTTATGGCGAGCACTTTGATAGAGAATCAGGGCGCGAGGTTTTTGAAGACTGGATAGCTAAAGGCACAGTTCCTGATGCGATTGTGACTATGTCTTACACCTTATTAGAGGGTGTGTTGGATGTGATGGTCGAAAAGCCAGAGCTGATCAATCAAGTAAAACTGGCAACCTTTGGTGATAACCGTTTATTGGACTTCTTACCCTTTAAAGTCCATTCACTGCCGCAACAATTTGAAGTGATTGCCGATAGTGCTTTTGCCTTGGCGTTAAATGCTTCCGCGAAACGTTATCAAGCGGGTATTGAACTCGTGCCAAGAAGCTTAGTGAAACGAGGCTAGCTCGAGTTTTACTGTTAGCTAGAAGCCTCGCGTTTAGCTCGAGCTTGGAATTAACTCGAGCTAAGCAATAAACCCAGTTCTACGACCGCAACAATGCCGAGCAACAAAGCCAACACCTTCCAAAACTGGATGGGGTTTCGGTTTATCAAAGGTTGCTTGGCTTTGCTTTTCACCAAGCTTTGGTTTGGTGTGTAAAGGTCAGCGACAAAATCCCCCAACACTTGATGACGTTCGCTTGGCGATTCCGCGCAGGCTTTTTGTAACACTAAATCCACCCAACTTGGTAAGTCCGCTCGTTTCTGAGTTATGGGTTGGTATTCCCATTGATGGTGGCGAGATTGTTTAAGCGATTGGGCAGTCATTTCAGAGTAGGGCAATGCACCGGTTAGCATCTCATAGCCGATCACAGCGATAGAGAACAGATCTGAGCTGGTGGTCGCGCTGTTGTGCTTGATGGTCTCTGGCGCTATGTAATTGACCGCGCCTAATGGTGTGTCGTCTTTGTCGGTGAGCTCTCCCTCTTCAAGGCCTCTCACTAACACCGCACCAAGGTCGATGATTTTTACCTCACCATCACGTTGAATCATGATGTTTTCCGGTTTTAAGTCTCGGTGCACCATGTCTGCACGTTGTAATACTCGAATGCCTTGTGTGATTTTTTCTAGTATGTCGCGCACTTCATTGAGTGACGGCTTTGGATTGTCGTACATCCATTGTCTTAGGGTGATGCCTTCTACCCATTCGCAGATTTGATATAAGAATTGCGAGTTCTCTGGCGTCGGGTAAACCTTCATTACTCTCTTATTTTTCAGCAAGATCCCCGCCCATTGTTCATTAAAGAAAGCTCGAAGTTGCGAAGGGCTATCGTGATATTGAACGGAAGGGACTTTCAGCACGAACTCGGTTTGTGTATCTTTCTGTATTACACGATACACATGGCTTCTTGACCCTGCATACAACACCTCAAGTACCATGAAGTTGTCGATACTTTGCCCGAGCTTTAAAGCGGGTGGGATAGCACGTTTAGCCAGCTTCTCATGGAACTCAATCAGCGAAGGTTTAGGCAGATGGCTGACTTGCACAATCAAGCAGCTCACGTTGTCCGAGCTATTGTGGCTTAAAGCCGTGTTACAGATGGTTTGTGCCGCGTATTCGAAATCCGCTCCGGGTTTGTCGATGTGTTCCTTGAAGGTGTTGGGAGAGACAAACTCGTGCACGCCATCAGATGTCAGGATAAAGCAGTCGTTTTTCTTTATAGGTAGGGTTTGATAGTCAACGTTGAGTTGGTTGTCCATGCCTAAGGCGCGTGTTAGATAATGCTTCTGTCCCATATTTTTACGCGTGTGGTCGCGGGTCAGTTGGCGTAATTCTCCATCTCTTAGTAAGTAGATACGGCTGTCGCCCACGTGGAAGATATGCGCGGTGTTTGATTTGAGTATCACGCTGCTGAACGTCGAAACGAGGGCATTGTGGTTCACTTGTTGTGCGGGATGAATATTAGAAACAGACGTGTTGAAGAGCCAAGAATTGAGGGACGTTAAGACCTTTTGCGCCGAACGTTGGATGCTCCAGCTTTGGGGAGTTGCGTAATAGTCGTCGATAAACTGCATCACGCTGGTGTGACTGGCTTTCTGGCCGTGTTCACTGCAACTTGCGCCGTCTGCTATGCAGGCAACACTGCCTTTCAACTCTTGCTCTGCACGAGTTTTTGGGTGTTTTACAATGATGGCATCTTGGTTTTCATCTCGTACGCCTTGATTCGAATAACCACCAAACTTAAGCGTTAACTGGTTGTTGGATTCTGGCGTGATGACTTGCCCTTGGCTGAATGAAATTGTCATAACTGGTCTTCTTCTTAACTGCTCTTCTTCCCGCTTCCTTGACAGAACATCCTAGGAAGAACAAAAGCCCTAGTGAACTTAGAGCCTTTGAACGAAGCACCTAGCATTGATGTATCCGCTAAGGTGCTTCTCCCGATTCAATAATATCAATGCTTCATAGTACAGACCTAGCTTGAAACATTAATCAGCGTGACACTGCCATCGTCGTTTACTTCGGCGATTTGACCGTTAGGCTCTTCCATGAACAGTAGAGTCACAAAGCCAAGTACCGCTGTTGCAGCAATCACTAAGAAGAAGGTTTGGTAGCTCACGAATGACAACACAGTTAGGTAAACTACTGCACCCACGTTACCGTAAGCGCCCGTCATACCTGCAATTTGACCTGTCATACGACGCTTGATTAGAGGAACCGTTGCGAATACCGCACCTTCACCCGCTTGCACGAAGAAAGAACACGCCATCGCCGCAACAACCGCTAGCCATACAGGCCATGTGCTGTCGACTTGACCCATTGCGAAGTAACCCACAGCAAGACCAATCGTTAGAATAAGCAGTGTTGGTTTACGACCGAATTTATCTGAAATCCAACCACCACCTGGGCGAGACATTAGGTTCATAAAGGCATAAGCCGATGCAACCATACCTGCAAGAACCGGTGTTAATTCAAAGGTTTCAGAGAAGAACAGTGGCAGCATAGAAACCACAGCCAGTTCAGAACCAAATGTTGCGAAGTACAATACGTTAAGTACCGCTACTTGCTTGAACTTGTACTGGTGAATCTCAGGCACTTCTTCTTTAAATACGTTCTTGTTTACTTTCCAAACTTGCGACACTTCGTACACGTAAAGTGCTGCTAAACCTGCATACACAGAGTAAACCGCCATGTCAGACAACATGTTGATGTTGCTTGGTGATAGCTTCCAAGTCAGTAGCGCTAAAGCGGCATACATAGGGATCTTCATAATAAGTAGGAAGAAAAAGTCACCCTTTGATGTCACTTCCATTGCTGTTACTTGAGCAGGCTTGAAATAAGTCGAACCTTTTGGTGTATCTGACACGTTTTTGTAGAAGATAAATGAGAACGCTAAGCTCATTACGCCGGTAATACCGACCGCATAACGCCAGCCGTCTTCACCACCAAACGCTAGAGCGAGAGTTGGAAGTGTGAACGCCGCTGCTGCTGAACCGAAGTTACCCCAGCCGCCGTAAATACCTTCTGCAGTACCCAGTTCGTTGTGTGGGAACCACTCAGACACTAGACGAATACCGACAACGAAGCCTGCACCGATGAAGCCTAATAGGAAACGAGCAATCGCCGCTTGAATAAAAGAGTCTGCCATAGCAAACATAAAACAAGGGATTGAACAGACCGCGAGTAGCGAAGAGTAAACCAACCTTGGGCCGTATCTATCGGTTAGCATGCCTATTGCGACACGTGCCGGAATGGTCAATGCAACGTTGAGAATAAGCAGTGTTTTGATCTCTTCAGTAGAAAGACCAAGCGTAGTTTTTACCATTTGCAGTAGTGGGGCAAAGTTGAACCACACAACAAAGGTAATGAAAAAGGCCATCCAGCTTAGGTGTAATACCTTCATCTTACCCGTAAATGAAAGCAGCGAAAATTTAGTGTTATCCATGGTTTAAATCCTTTAAATCTGGAAAATTACCCGGTTTGTGCACCTGCGTTACTTCCGAACTTAGAACGCTTTTAATGTGCATAAACCCTGTGCCGAAATTGCGCACGCTAATAAGCGTTTGCATGATGGTGTCGGCGGTTTAGTTAACTGGCGATAGCAAGTGGTGCGAGAACTTGAACTTGTTCTCCTTGCTTGCGAACTTCAAATTTCACGAGCTTGAGCTCAGGCTGTTCAAGACATTCGCCAGTTTCTAAGTGGTAATGCTGCTTGTATAAGGGTGAGGCCACGTAAGGTTCTCCGCTTAATGAACCAATTATACCACGTGACATCACATTCGCCTTGCCGATAGGGTCGTAATTAGAGAGCCCATAAAGCGTGTCGCTGCGCTTGCAGTAAAAAATAGCCACTTGGTTATCGTCTACTTTGGCGCAAATTCCCCCGTTTGGGGTTAGATCGCTGGTGCTGCATACGGTTGTCCAATTTTCCATGACTTTCTCCTAGTCTAAAATTGAGTTTTTATTTTTTTATTGATGAACCTGATGAACCTGATGAACCTGATGAACCTGATGAACCTGATGAAATTTATGAAACCTCAGTCACTTCGATTTGGTCTGCTTTAGCGAGCTTTTCATCGCGTTTTGAATCGGAAGAAGAGCTCAAGCTCGGCTTAGGAAAACGCTGCTCTCGTTCTTTGATGAATGACAGGCTAGTGTCCATTTCTTCGCTGTTGATGTAGTGCTGGAAGCGTTTCATCTTTTCAGGGTTTTCGATGGTGGTTTTCCACTCACACTGGTATTTTTCGATGTTGAGGGCGATATCGGCCTCAAGTTCTTCAGCAACGTTGAGCTTGTCTTCAATCACGACTTGCTTGAGGTATTCGATGCCGCCTTCGAGGTTCTCCATCCATACCGATGTACGCTGTAAGCGGTCTGCGGTACGTGTGTAGAACATCAAAACGCGGTCGATGTATTTAAGGAGTGTGGTTTCATCAAGGTCGGTAGCGAAAAGGTCACCATGGCGAGGGCGCATACCGCCGTTACCACAGATGTAGAGGTTCCAACCTTTGTCGGTGGCGATAATGCCAAAATCTTTTGATTGGGCTTCTGCACATTCACGAGTACAGCCAGAAACCGCAAACTTGATCTTGTGTGGTGAACGCAGGCCTTTGTAGCGGTTCTCAAGTCGAATCGCTAAGCCAACACTGTCGTCGACACCGTATCGACACCAAGTGCTACCGACACACGATTTCACGGTACGAACCGATTTACCGTAGGCGTGGCCCGTTTCAAAACCTGCATCAATCAGCTTTTTCCAGATGATAGGCAGTTCGTTAAGCTGTGCGCCAAACAAGTCGACACGCTGACCGCCCGTGATTTTGGTGTAGAGGTCGAACTCTTTAGCGACTTCACCAAGCACGATCAATTTATCTGGAGTAATTTCACCGCCAGCAATACGCGGAACCACCGAGTAAGTGCCGTCTTTTTGCATGTTGCCAAGGTAGATGTCGTTGGTGTCTTGCAGCTCGATATGTTGATCTTCAAGGATGTAGTCGTTCCAGTACGAAGCCAGAATCGAACCGACAGCCGGTTTACACACAGTACAACCCAATCCGTTGCCGTGAGAATCTAACAGCTCGTCGAAGGTCTTGATTTTGTTGACGCGGATGATGTCGGTAAGCTCTTGACGAGAATAAGCAAAGTGCTCACAGATATCGTTAGAGACTTCTACACCTAGGTTACTTAGCTCGCTATCGAGAACCTGTTTAGCAAGGGCAGAACAACCGCCACAACCTGTTGAAGCATTCGTGGTTTCTTTCAATGCAGCCATCGTGGTGCAGCCAGCTGAAACGGCCTCTTTAATATCGCCTTTGGTCACATCAAAACATGAACAGATCACAGCGCTATCAGGCAGAGCTTCAACACCCATTGCCGAACCTGAATCATCGGCCACGTTAGGTAAAATTAGCACTGATGGGTTTTCAGGAAGGGGCATATCATTTTGCTTGATTTGCAGTAGCGAACCGTAGGCTTCTGCATCACCGACCAATACTGCGCCGACAATCTTTGTGCCGTCAGCCGAAATGATCAGGCGCTTATAAACTTGTTCAATTTCATCGTTGTAGGTATACGATTGAGCGCCTTCCGTCTTGCCGTGTACTTCACCAATACTGGCCACATCGACGCCAAGCAGTTTGAGCTTGGTGCTCATGTCGGCACCAGTAAATGAAGCGTCGCTCGTTCCGTCAGAGACAATATGCGAAGCCGCGATTTTTGCCATCGAATAACCGGGAGCCACTAAGCCGAAGATCTTGTTATCCCAAAGGGCACATTCACCAATCGCATACACGTTGTCGATGTTGGTTTGGCAGTGATCGTTAATCACGATGCCGCCACGTTCACCAATGGCGATATCAGAGCTTCGAGCTAACTCATCTTGAGGGCGAATACCCGCAGAGAATACGATCATATCGGTTTCTAAATGGGTGCCATCGGCGAAGTTCATGCGGTAGCGAGCATTTTCGCCATCGACTATTTCAGAGGTCGCTTTCTCGGTATGAACTTGCACACCAAGGTCTTCAATTTTTCTGCGCAGTAGGGCACCGCCACCATCATCTAATTGAACCGCCATCAGGCGAGGCGCAAATTCAACCACATGGGTTTCTAAGCCAAGGTTTTTGACTGCGTTTGCGGCCTCTAAGCCAAGCAGACCACCACCAATCACCACGCCAGATTTGCTACCTTTGCTTGATAGTTCAATTGCGTCTAAGTCTTCAATAGTCCGATAAACGTGACAGTGTTCTTGATCGTTACCGGGAATAGGGGGAACAAAAGGGAAAGAGCCCGTCGCCAAGATTAGCTTGTCGTAACTTTCAACGTGACCACTTTCAGTGATGACTTGTTGATTGGCAGTGTCTAGCTTGGCAACCTTCTGGTTCAACAAGTAGTTCACGCCGTTGCTTTGGTAATACTCTTCACTGGTCAATGACAGGTCATCAGCACTTTTACCATTAAAGTAAGCCGTCAGCTGAACACGGTCGTACGCTAACCTTGGCTCTTCACTAAAAGTAATCACATCAAATTCATCACTGTCTGATTGCAGGATGTTGTCGATAAATTTGTGTCCAACCATGCCGTTACCAACAACGACGATTTTCTTCTTGCTCATAATCCATTCCTTATTCTCGGCATTATCATCACTAGCATCTAATTTCTAGTAGTTAGCAGATGAATACCGGGTTGAGATTCCACTCAATTCATAATCATCAAGAAAAACAAAAAATGTTTTTTCCAACTCTTGGTTTTTAGTTGAGCAAGGAGGGTGCCAGATTACGGTTTGTTCATTTAAATAAAAATTAATGCATTTTTTTCAATGTCTTAAAAAATACGGGTAACACATAATTACCCCTAAAGTAGTATGTAAATTTTTTGTTAGATTTATACAAATGAGCATTTGTGGTGCAACTTTCTGCAAGATGGTGCAAAAATTAAGTTTCTATCGTGGTTAATTTCTATTTTGCTCATTTCTGATAGGTTTGTGTTTATTAAGTTCTTGTTTTTATAGTTAAATATTTCTTGCTTGTTGATTGCTATGAAGTGGCGTGTTATTTGCTTATTTTCAGTTATTACAATTATGGATAATTGAGCGAGAAACGGATGACCGATTCAAACAGCGGCTGGATAAAATCGACCTGTGCTTATTGTGGTGTAGGGTGTGGAATAGAAGCGAGACCGACATCGTTAGGAAAACTAGAAGTGCGTGGTGATAAAGATCATCCATCAAACTATGGAAAGCTATGCACTAAAGGGATTGCGCTCGGCGACACCGTCACGCCTTTAGGTCGTCTTACACAGCCTGCTCATATTCAGAATGAGCAAAAACAAGAGCTAGATTGGAACAGTGCCACTCAGTTGGTCGCAGACAAATTTAATCAAACCATCGAAGAATTTGGGGCCGATTCGGTTGCGTTCTATGTGTCTGGTCAGCTGCTTACCGAAGACTATTACGTTGCCAATAAACTGATGAAAGGCTTCATTGGTAGTGGCAACATCGACAGTAACTCTAGGCTATGTATGGCTTCAACTGTGGTCGGGCATAAGCGTGCATTTGGCGCAGACACCGTACCGGTATGCTACGAAGATCTCGAGCAAGCCGATCTAGTCGTGATTACAGGCTCTAACCTAGCATGGTGTCACCCGGTACTTTTCCAAAGATTAAGAGCCGCGAAACAAGCCAACCCCGCATTGAAAGTTATCGTCATCGACCCGCGTTATACCGACACTTGTGAAATTGCAGATATTCACTTGGCATTGGAATCTGGCTCAGACGTGGCGCTGTTTAACGGCTTATTGGGCTATCTCGACGATAACGACAAGCTAGATGCAGACTACATAGAAAACCACACTCAAGGCTTTACTGAATCGATTCGATCTGCAACTCAATATCGCTATACCGAATCAGGCTGGGGCGACAAAAGCGTTCCTGAGCTGACAGGGTTAACAGAGCAGCAGCTAAAACAGTTCTACAGTTTGTTTGCATCGAACGAGAAGGTGCTGACCATTTACTCCCAAGGCGTGAACCAATCCACACAAGGGTGCGACAAGGTAAACGCCATTATTAACTGCCATTTAGCCACCGGGAAAATCGGTAAACCGGGCATGGGGCCATTTTCTGTAACGGGCCAGCCGAACGCGATGGGTGGGCGAGAAGTGGGCGGTTTAGCCAATACCTTAGCGGCGCACTTTGAATTTGGTGATCCGCAATCACACCAAACCGTCAGCGAGTTCTGGCAAACCGATAGCTTAGCCACACATGCGGGTTTAAAAGCGATTGACCTGTTTGATGCCATGAATGAAGGCAAAATCAAAGCCGTGTGGATCATGGCAACCAACCCAGTTGTGAGCCTGCCTGATAGCGAAAAAATCAAAACTGCATTAGAGAAGTGCCCATTTGTGGTGGTGTCGGACTGCATTGCCGATACGGAAACCACTCGCTTGGCCGATGTAGTGCTACCCGCGCAAGGGTGGAGCGAGAAATCGGGCACTGTGACCAACTCTGAACGCCGAATCTCACGTCAACGCCGCGTGTTACCAAGCCCAGGGGAAGCCAAACCCGATTGGTGGATATTAAAAGAAGTCGCACAAAAAATGGGATTCAAAGAGCAATTTGAGTTCCGTCACGAAGGTGAGATCTTCAAAGAGTATTGCGAGATGACAGCGCTCGGCAATGAAACGGGCAAAGCGCGTGATTTGTGCTTAATTGGATTAACCAAACTGGATGAAAAAGGCTATGGCGAACTCACTCCACAGCAATGGCCAGTGTTAGAGTATCAACCAGAGATCATTGAGCAACGCATGTTCACCAATGGCGAGTTCTTTACTGAATCAGGCAAAGCGCAGTTTATTGCAGTTGAGCACGACAAACCGATTGCCGATACCAGCCTTGAATTCCCACTTATCATGAACACAGGCCGAATCCGAGACCAATGGCACACCATGAGCCGCACAGGCTTGGCGGCAGGTTTAGGTGAGCATACCCCTGAGCCTTTTGTTGCGATGCACCCAGATACCGTTTCAGAACTGAACTTGGATGAGTTTGGGCTAGATGCTTTCAACCACGCCACTATTAATCCAGTGGTGAAAGTGCGCAGCGCACAAGGGGAGTGCCAAGCGCGATTAGTGGTGACCAAAGAGATGCGCCGTGAACAAGTTTTCATGCCGATTCATTGGAACGCACCGACCGCCAAAGACAGTAAACCATGTGACCTGATCTTGCCTCATACCGATGCCGCATCAGGCCAGCCAGAATTCAAACACACCCCAGTGGTGGTTGAACCGTGTGGCTATCGCAGCGAAGCCGCACTGGTCAGTGACAAGGTGATGGATTGCAGCGGCTTTGATTATTGGGTTCGCCAAAGAGTAGAGGGCGGTTTTCTGTATCGAATATCTTCCTCTAAGAACCCAATGGAGTTGGTGATTCAGCTTGCTAATACCCTCGATGCCTTGCCAGAACCTAACGCAGAAGCGATCAAATCACTCCATTACCACGGCAATAAATCATTCAAGAACTACGGCTCTGCCAAGCTGGGTCAATCTGGTGTAAAGCAAGCATTCGTGGTGAACAGTAAGCTAGACCATCAAAGCATCGATTGGCTGGTGGAATGCCTAACCCGAGAAGCCGATGAAGAGTTCGAAGCCGAGTTTTTGAGTGCCTTGGCGAGGCAGAGAGCACCGACCGACCTAGTTACTTGAATATAAAGAATAAAACTATCGCTATGTCATGGCGAGAGAGGGGCATTGTTCGCTTTTAAAAATATTATTCAACGGGTAAGTCGCTGTAGATAAATTGGTGGCTAGAAGTGGAAAGTGAACGGCTGACGGGGTACCGGTCTTAATGATAAGGGTGGAACGCAAGTCAGTCTTAAAAAGCAAATTCCATAGATAGAAGCGGCCAAATCCAACAGGTATTTATCCATTGTGCTACGACAACGGATAAATATTTAAGCGTTATGAAGAAAAAATAAACCCCCTTCCGATTTGGTTGGGGGTTATCTCGTCTTTACTGCACTAGCGTTTTTAAAAGTTGAGTCAGAATGTCTTTAAAGAGCACTCCACACAACAACTTAGCTAGGTCATCTTTCCACTTTGGGTAAGGTAACATAACAGCTTCCTCTGGTACGAGGAAGACTAAGCTAACTAACTCAACCCTTGTTCGCGCCTAAGTTAGCTATCCTCTTTGTTTGGAAGGGCACGCTTAGACTTCCGGTTTGGGTACTTGCCGACACCACTCGGTACAAGTTGACTCGGTCTGATGTTGCTAGACCTTGTGGGACATTATGTTGAAGGTATGTAGCGAATTCGCTTCCTTCTTACTCCGTTAGTAATATTAAAACTTTCCTCACGATGGTTATCGTTTCGGAATTTCTATATATTAAAACAAAAACCAAAATGAGGTTTTTGAGTTGGATGTCCATTTTTTGCGTGTCCTCTCAAACAGTTAAGTATTGTATATGCAACGAGACTTTCAAACAACTTGTAAATTAAAGTTCTTAGCACTAAACTGACAGTGTTTGGAAGGGCACGCTTGCGTACCCAATAAAATTGCCTCCGTTTACCAACCGGAGGCTTTTTTATACCTGTGATCTGGACGTTGCTTCATCATAAATAAGGATTAAGGTGTTGCGTAGCCAACACTAAATCCTGAGTGTTGAACAAGCCCAAGCCACTTTATTAAGTAAATTGTACGATTACATTTGAAAGACACATCGCTTTGAGGTTCTCTCAAGGTGAGTGAGGCAAGGTTGTGATAGTCATATTATCAAGCAGTTAGCTGTTTTTCGTTTCTTTTTTCGTCACATCTCCTCTGTTTTCGTCAATGCCATTCTCCTTATTATCAAATGCCTTTCGGCTAGGTGGGGCGGCTCACCCCAACGCACGAAAAGCTAGCATTCATAGGTCGTGCGTCGTAACCCTGTCTATGAGTGTTCTTGCCCAATAATGTGCACCACCACACGCTTCAACGCCTATACGCACGAGTGGCATATTTGCTATTGTAGTCAGCAGTTTAGAGTGGGTTACTGACTTATGAAGTAAGACCTTACCATTTTGGTCTACGGCATGAAGACTAAAGTGGTTTTTAGCTAGGTCGATACCGCAGAAATAAGAATAATCAGACATGGTGCCTCCGATGCATTTAAGTACCACATAAGTGTGGCAGAACCTCGGTAGGGGGAATCCATGTCATTCGTTGTATGCTTTCAAGTTTCAAACAATAAAAGGACTTAAAAATGATTCTAAATCACGTCTCAGTTGGCGCTTCTGATGTGGTAAAAGCAGTTGGTTTTTATGACTCAGTTCTTTCTACGTTGTCTATTAAGCGTGCTCACTATATAGAAAATATTGCAGCGGCTTATGGTGAAAACTTTGAATTTTGGGTCGGAAGTCCCTGCGAAGGAAATGCTACATCAAGTAATGGTGCTCATATTGCTTTTAATGCGCCTTCAAAAGAAGCTGTTGACCAGTTTTATACTACAGCCATTGAGTTAGGTGGTTCGTGTGCAGGTAAGCCAGGATTAAGACCAGAGTATGGTGAAATTTACTACGCAGCATTCGTACGTGACTTAGACGGAAACAAAATCGAAGCAGTTTCAATGTAGCTTCGAGTACGCATATAACAATAAATTTAAGAGTGATTCACAACGCTTGGCGCTTTCATTTCAGCCAGTTTAGTGTTTATGGCACAATGCTTTAGGTTTGGGTGGAGGCGTTGTTCACACCTTCATTTGGGATTAGGTAATTATAGGAGAATAAATTTGAGATCATATCATAATTCAGATCCGGTGGAGGATGCATTAGCATTTTTAATCCAACATGGTTTTGTTGCTTTTAATGGCTCAGAAGACAAAATAAAAAAATATCGAGAGATAGTAGTAAATAGCGCAAAAGAACGAAATATTGAAACCATTAGTGGTTGGCACGAAGTAGGAAAGAATACTGGAGAGGTAACTGACTGCTTTTACTATATATATAGTTGCGAACGATTTCCATTTGGAGATGAAAAGAGCAAGAGTCAACTGAAAGCAATGCTCGATTCTGTCACATAGAGACTCGTTCGCTTAGTGTATCTACGTCCAACTAATAAGGATTAAGGTGTTGCGCAGCCAAAACTAAATCCCAAGTGTTGAACAAGCCCGAAGCCACTTTATTAAGTAAATTGTACGATTGAACTTGAAGGGCACACCGCTTTGAGGCTTTTCTCAAGGCGAGCGAGGCCAAGATAAGATTGTGTCATCATGTGGATCTACGCATCAGTGGCATATTTTCTATTTTAGTCAGTAGTTTAGAGCGAGTTACTGACTTATGAAGTATGACCTTACCATTTTGGTCTACGGCATGAAGACTAAAGTGGTTTTTAGCTAGGTCGATACCGCAGAAATAAGAATAATCAGACATGGTGCCTCCGATGCATTTAAGTACCACACAAGTGTGGCAGATCCACGGTAGGGGGAATCCATGTCATTCGTTGATACCGCAATCAATCATCTAACCTTTTCATAGCTTTACGGTAAACATCGCTACGTTCGCGTTTTCCGTTTTCCGACTGCTAAGACGGTTACAATGATGACATCGTCTTCAACTTTGTAGACGAGACGGTAGCCCGATTGGCGCAGCTTAATCTTATACATGTTGTCAGCTCCAGAGAGTTGTGAAGCCGGAACATGCGGGTTATCTAAACGCTCGATTAGCTTTTTCTTAAATTGTTGTTGAAGCGTTGAGCCAAGCTTTTTCCACTCTTTGAGTGCACTCTTTTTAAAGTCGAGTTTATAGGTCATCAATATTTACTGAAATACTCTCTTCAGATTCACGCTCTTTCGCAATAGTTAGTAGTTCAAGATCTTCGAGTCTGTCCATCATCATTTCGTACGCTTCGGCTGGTACGCAATAAAATGCTGGCTCATTTCGGTTCAGTACAGCAACAGGTTCACCGTAAGCACTAGTTGCAACTTTCATAGGGTTAGCTTTCAACTCAGTAATGCTTGCAGCAACATCGGCTAAAATTCTAGTGGTCATTTAATAGGTCTCTTAAGTGGTCTTTATTTTGGTCATTTTAGCCTCAACCAAGCGGTATAACAAATAAGGATTAA
>NZ_JBFRST010000018.1:52217-192870 GCF_041473705.1 Vibrio sp. 10N.222.55.B11 | reverse complement strand
TCATCTGGTGATACAGATGATTCACTCTTATCGTGGTGAACAACGCTTCATACGACTTCAGGTCGCACGGACAGAAACGCGTTAGAGTTTAAGACCTAACGCGCACGACCTAGATTAGAATAAGTATCTTAAAACCTTAAACGTTTGTTTTTATATGCGTTTTCACCTAGGTAAGGTAGCTAAAATATTGGTAAGTAATGTATACATAGAGTTACCAGCTACACCATAAAATGTATTCTCTGCCAACATTTTCAACTTACTTGCCTGCCCTTGGGTTTTTACTTCCCTACGTATTTTTAGTTCAATAGAATTTTTCATATCTTGCGTCATTTCCGATGAACCGTACTCTTTCAGCAGAGAAACTAACTCTAAAGGCAATTGATCTGATTGAGTCAATTGAATTTTTTGCAGCTCCTGTGATGTAACTAAACTGTCACAGATAACCTTTTGAAGGTCTTCCATACGATTTTCTAGTGAGGAAATACGCTGTCTATATTCACCAGTGACCGCCTCATAGTTAGCAATAAGCCTCGCATTTTGTCGCAATTCAAGCTCGGCAAATTCAAGCTTCATTTGAAGCTTTTCTACATCCATGTCTGACTGAAGTACGTCACTAGGAGATTTCTTATTAACTACGACCAAGCCAAATTCGTAAAGTGACTTCTCTATCTTTTCAACTTCCCCAGAAGCAGTTTCAACCACTAAAGTTATATTTGCACCTTCTTGCTTAATACTTACTTTAGCTTCAATACCAGCATATTGTTGGTTAAGAAACTCATTAAAATACGACAGTATTGATAACCCAGCACTAGCTTGATGAGGCTCAAAAGCAATAGATTTTGATAACGTAACAGTGTCGAACAAGTCTTGTGAGATATTTTTATCGATCGGTAATTCCGGAAGCCCAGTTATAATTACTGTTACCTCAATAGATTCCACCATTTCAGGGTCTAAAGATGTTCCCATTACAACCACTGCATTATCATTCCCCATGATCTTTTTGACAGCATTACCGACAGTTTTAAACTCATCTAAGCGCATATCTAGCCCAGCAGTGATATTAACTAAGCACCCGTGAGCCTTAGTTAAATCAACGCTACTCATAGCTGGAGAGGCCAATAAGTTTGCGACAGCATCAGCTGAACGTTGTTCGCCTTGGTCAATGCCATACCCGACTGTGGCTAGTCCCATATCACCGAAAATTGTACGAATGTCTTTCAAGTCAACATTGATCATTCCAGGGCGTGTGATTAACTCAGAAAGCCCCTTGATCACAGCCTTAAAATGATTGTTTGAATCGTGGAAAATATCACCTGCCGTTTGTAGCTTGCTACTTTGAAGGTTTGAGTCAAGAAATCTATCATTGTCGATGCAAATAAGAGAGTCTGTATGTTCAGCTAACGATAAATACGCCTGTTGAGAGCGTTTCTTCTTGTAACGACCTTCAAACTCGAATGGAAAAGAGCAAAGACCAACACAGAGTATATTTCTTTGTTTTATCAACCTAGTAACATAGGGTGCAACAACACTGCCAGTTTCTCCACCAAGCCCAGCAACAACAAAAATAATATCTCGCTCTTCTACCCTACCTATCAACTCTTGCTCGTAAAAGAACACCTGTTCAGATAGAAGTAGTGAATCACTAGCAGGGGAGCCATTGGAATACTCATTCAATGCGACTTGAGATGAATGTATATAGAGCTTGTCAACATCAATCGTATCCTGAATTGACGCTGTAATTCGACATCCAACAGTACCGACTCCAATCACGAGAACTGATACATCGGTGCTCATATCCATCATAGGTTCAAACATAAATCTCCCAATTTAATATTTCGTAGAAGCATGTAACATTCTTAATAACAGACATTCTCGTTTTTCTGCCTTCCTGACTCCGCATCAATCTATCATAAACCATTAAAAATTAAAGAAAAAATATCGAGCTGTGTTTTGTCCTTACATAAAAACACGCTAGCATGTTATCACTTTTTACGATGCATATTATCCAAGATACGAAGATCAAAATGCCTATTAATAAACTGTGTAGATATACAGAAAAAGGAAGTTAAGGTGGCAAGCAAATCAGCAATAATCTTGATATTTGATTTTCTAAGGAAAACTCACACCCCTAAATTCTGTAAAATATTTAATCTAACTCACAATTGGCACTTTCTAGTTAGAAAATGCCACGGGTAAAAATTCAACCTGAGAGGTTTTTGTCGAGTAGACGACACTTGTTACCAAGTGCCGCCCCTCTAAGAACTGTACGTGCAACTTTCACTGCATACAGCTCAAGCCTCCGCTAAGGCGTATTACGTTACCCAGCAATCACAATGCAGCTAAAGCAGGTTCGAACCATGAGTTTCGTCCCAATTTCTTTGCCTTTCGTTCTTTAAGGAAAGGTTCGTAAAAAGGATCATAAGGCGTTGCCTTGCTCATACGCATCTTAAATGGATTCACTTACGTTCATCATACCAACACCCTAGCACTCACCCAATTGTGGTTATCAGGAGGAACGTCCTCTCACGAATTCATTCCCGTTCAGCAAAGGCTGAACTTCGTTACATTGTCGGGTTCGCTGCTTTATTCAGAACCCTAGGGTCATCTGGTGATACAGATGGTTCACACTTGTTGCGGTGAACAGCACTTCATACGACTTCAGGTCGCACGGACAAAAGTGTGTCAGTGAATTTGCTAATTTAGCAAATTATGGATTAACTCAAGTATTGCAAATTTCGATAAAGGCAAGGTAAAACACACAATGTATATAGCTGATCTGTTTAATTGATTTTGAGGCGACTTTTTCTAAAGCACTTGTTTCCGTTCTAATATTTCCAGCCTATCTACCAACTCTGTTAGCGGCGAGTAACTAATGAGTGATACTGACCTTGCGTATCTATATGATATGATGGAAGAAAAGCATGTAGGGTAATGTATTTTGAGTGAATTAGACCAGCCAAATGTAATTGAAGCAGAAGATGTGCTCTCATTACGGGAAGAAGTAATGTTAACCGATGTTATTCAAGCAGAGGTTCGCTCAATGCCATTTCACTTATTGACCCCAGATCAGTTTGAGTTACTCCTATGGGATTTATTTTACAGTGACTGCAACGATACTGACTTAGAGTTTGATAATGCGCGTCTAATGATTACTGGTGCAGATCAAGGTCGAGATGTATGGTTAACGGGTGACGGTGAACCATCAGGATTAATTCAATGTAAAAGAGAAGAAAAAAAATATGGTCGAAAGGACGTCTTAAAAGAAGTCGTTAAATTTCTTCTTCATAGCGAACTAACCCCTGCTTTATTACCACATCCCAAAGCCTTTACATATTGCTTAGCATTAAGTACTGACCCAAAAGGGGAAGTTGATGATTTCTTCGAAAAGCCTCTCGATTGGTTAAAAGATAATAAGACTGAAGTAGAGTCTGTAACCAAGCAAGTGATTAAAAACTACCAGCGATTTAAGAACACCAAATCTGACGATGTAATTGATAGTATTTTCTCTAAAATTAAAAGTCTGAGCTACCAGTTAATCCGTCCACATGAACTAAATCGATGGCTCGATATACATCAAGATGTTCGTAAGCGATTCTTCAAATTACCTCAAGATATTCATCAGTTACCTTATGGTTCACATAGTTCCAAACTGGTGGTAGGCGATTTGAAGCACGCAAGCTTACCACTTCATAATTGGCAAAAGACTATTGAGAATCGCTTTATAAAACGTCCTGAACTAGAAGCGCTAGAGCATCGTTTAAAGACAGAGGAGAGCAAGTGTTATCTACTCACTGGGGGAGCTGGTTCTGGCAAATCTTCACTGCTTTCTTCACTTTATGAACGCCTACTTGATACCCAGTGTACAGTTTTAGCGATTAAAGCTGATGAGTTAGATAAAGATATCAACGACCTAGAAGATCTAGCTTCCTTTCTAAAATGTGAAGGACAGGGTAGCTTAGTAGCCTCACTACTTGAGCTTTCCAAAGAATCTCCGCTCGTGTTAATCATCGACCAAATGGATGCTATAAGTGAGGTGATGGATCAAAGCTCCAGCCGCTTTAGAGTATTAATAGACCTCATTTTAGGCTTAAAAGAATATTTCGAAGCGAGAAAAACGTACCCGATTCACATAATTGCATCCTCAAGACCATTTGAAGCTAGCTTTGACACTCGATTCACTCAGCTAGACGCCGAAGAGATCAGCCTCAACCCTCTACCTAAGGAAGACGTCGAACTCTTTCTTGAAGAGATAAATATTCATAAAGTTAATATTCCAGCTTCGATGTATCCAACACTCCAAGTTCCCTTTGCCCTCAGCTTATATGTCAGCTTGGTGAAAGCTGGCGATAATAAAATGGAGATTACATCTAAAAACCTGTTATCACGATGGCTTGAGAAAAAGCTGGCTAATGACCCCTTGAAGGAGCAATGCGATAAATTCTTACAACGCTTAGCTTCCGACATGGTACGCGAAGAGGTTCTTCGACGTCCTATTAGTGCATATACTCTCGATTACCAATCTCTACTCACAAAATTGGAATCTGTAGGTATACTAGTACGTTTTGGCGACAACATCGGCTTCAGTCATCAAGCATGGTTAGACGACTTTCAGTCACAGTCCTTCCTTAGTGATGGCAGCAACTTCTACGAATTTGTTCTTGAAAAACAAAACGGACTATTTTCGAGGAGTACCATCTTAAGAGGACTTGAGTACCTCAGAGAGCATGATAAACCTCAGTACCATCAAACAATGGATAGGCTATTGTTTGATCAGTCTGTACGTCGCCATATTTACCACCTTCTGATCGATGTTATGACATCGACCCTATCTCCTGACTACGAGGATGCTGAACGAATCTATCGAATCATAGAAGAAGGTGACGCCCTTGCCTCAAGGGTTATTTCAAAGACCGCAAGGAAGTGGAATCTTTGGCGCGAATATCTAGCAGATGAACTCCCGTCACTAATGCAAAATCCAGTGCTTATTGAAGATGTGACTTTATTGCTGATTGAGGAAGTTAAATCTGATGAAGATAACGCTATTTCTTTGATTGAAAGTTACTGGAAAGGTGAAAAGCATCATTCATCTAGCTTCGGTGTGTTATCCCGAGCAAAAGCATCATCAATAGAAGCAATTCAGCTGGCAGAAGCCATCATATCAAAAAAAATAATTGATACATATTCGATATCAAGATATATCCAAGATCTGTTCGAAAACTCGAAACATGACTCTGCATTGCAATTATTAAGAGCATGGCTGTGCGCTGAGCGCGACAACATCTTATGGGAACGTTCTTTATCGATTGAAAGCTATGTAGCTGCTCATCCTTCAAAGTTCATAGAGGTTCTATTCCCATGGTTTATAGAAATATTGGATGAAGGTGAAGTACAAAAAGAAGTTTCAAGAACTTTTAGAAGGTCTGCCTCTTTCGGTGGTGACTTCGACGCAATATCTGAAAACGACGGAATGGTTGGGATTCTACTACAGGCGTTGGTTCATTTAGCTACTAACAATCCGTCTCAATTTACTTTGACGGCAAAAAAATATTCATGTGTTGATTTTGATGAAGTTCAATCACTATTAGCAATAGCATTTGCTTCAAATCCAATGGCATTAACTTCCGATATTGTAAATTACCTTATTGAAGATGAAGCCAGACTTTGCATTGGTCATGGCTATTTTAACGATGAGCAAAATATAATGCACTCTGTTAATGGACACTTAACTATGATGTTGCTTGAGGAAAGCTCATCTCATTGGACGCTCCCACAGGCAGAATTAGTTAGAGATGCTATAGAAGACTATACACTTAGTCCACTCAACGCCTACTCAGATGTAGAGACCCGTCGTTACGTTCGTTCAAAAAATGAAGAATACCGCTTATCTTTACTAGCTCGATTACCAAGTCAAATGTTAACCCCTCGCAGACGACGACAAATATTTGAGCGTGATACCTATGGGCAACTTAAAATTGGTCAACGATGTCAAGTTGGTATGGCATCGTTCATCTCATCACCAATGTCTTCTGAGCAAATGGAATTAGCAACAGCAGAAAATATTATGAATATGCTCGATAGGCTTAGTGATCCGTCTATAGTTACTGGAACTAGATGGCGACACTGGAGAGACGCTGAAATTTCCGCGTTCTCACAAGCATTCAGTCAATTTGTTGTTGCTGAGCCACAAAAAGCCACCTTCATGTTACGAACCCATTTTGTTAAGCGCGTACATGAAAGAATTGCTGGCGATGCTGTCGCCCAGTTAAGTTCTATTAAGACCCTTACAACAAATGAAATCAGAGCATTAATCAATGATCTTAATTCAAAGGGGTTTACGGATAAGGCATGGGTGAGCGGGGTCGCACGAGCCTATGAGGAAATCGCACGCAGAGACAAAGGGCTTAATTCTTCAGAGATAGCTCTACTTGTTGAGTACCTAAACCACCATATTGAGACAGAGGTTGATTCTCCTGAAAACTATGATCAATCACATGATGAAGCCATTTTGTTTAATCATCGAGGAGGATTTAGTTTTAGCTCTACTGCCAGTATTAATATCTTGAATGCGATTTATATGGGATTACTAGCCAGAAAAAGACCTGATCACGATCAATGGGTTTGTATCCTCTTAAATTACCTTCATGTATCGAAATCAGAAAGTACATGGCAATTTATATTAACAATACATGGGGAACAACTATATTGGGCAAATGAAGAAAAGGTTAACTCCTTATTCGAGAGCTTGCTTACGTCTATTCCTGCGCTCTTTGAGAGCCCTATACTTGTTCATACATTGTGGAAGTTAGTAGAGCGACTTAAAGAACCGTTGTTAATGCAGATTCTGATGCAATGGGGAATTAGTAATAATACTTGTAAGCAAGCTGCCGCCGAGCTGATATCTGGGCTAGTAATTTCAAATCGTGCAAGTGAATCAATGGCAGCTTATTGGGAGAGCTTGTTGCAGTCAGGTAATGTAGCAGTGAAAAAAGGAGGAATCTATGCTGCTACTTCAGGTTGGTATTATCAAGGTAATGTTCGCGCAAACTCACATGAGATGCTTATGAGCTGTGCGCGTGGAGATACCACACAAATTGCCTCTGCATTGAACTCACTATTCCCATTTAGTAAGAAACTACCTCAGGATGATATAACTTTACAACTGCTTTTATTCTTCTCTGAGCAGCCTGAGCTTGTACAGCAGCTAAGTTCACACAACTTGCTTGAGGCACTGGTAAAAATTAATCCTCGGCCTAAAGCATTACGAGCGATATTACTGATAGTAAAAACCATTATTGATAAGAAACTAGAAGAAAAACCTCGTGGCTATATTCAAGATGTAGATAAATTAATTGAGCTAACAGTTACTTTACAAAGAACCACTCCGTCTATTAAGGATCAAGCAATGTCACTGTATGAGAGGCTATTGGATGCTGTTCCATATCAAGCAGAGCAAGCGGCAGAGGCGGCGTCAAGGTCTTGAGACCCTCGTAAAGCTAAATGAAAAGGCCTCATGAAAAATGTCATAACAACTAGGCACGGCTTCGATCGAGCCTTTTTTGTTACAGCAGTACTTATAAAACACGATCATATATTGAGGGATATCTTATCTTTTTCCACTCATTACTTTTTGTAAGTCAACGTTAAAAGATCAACCTTGTTTAAACTTCAACACTTAACCCACAAAGGGGTATTTTCGTGCTATCTGATGCTTCCTAAATAATGTGAGAGAGCATTGTGCTACTCTCCCACATTAGATTATTCAACAGTCTCTTTTACTCTATAGTTTTCTTTCCAATGCCTTGCGATAGGTAGCATTAACATGTGAAGAACAAGCCACCATAAATACTCCGGAGTAGTTCCCCAATAGGTTGATTAAAGAAATTTAAGCCAAATCCATCGCAGGTGTGTTCCGCTTTTTGGTAGCAAATAGTTAAACAAGAGACTGTAGCAATGAAAAGTAACCGATAATAACTGATGTACTTTTAGCCCAAAAGAATACGTTCGTAGGCCAGTTAATTATACGGTTGACTTTAAACTCATCTTTTTCAGTGAATCGCATCTCCATAACTCGGTTGACTATTCCCCATGCAGCACTTGAATACATATACTGCAACAAGTCGAGAGCTAAACCGACAATAAAAAATATTAACGGTGTAATCAACTCAGCAGGAATTGAAACTTTACCGGATTCCTTCTGGACAAATATCCAAACAACAGCAATACCTGCCATAGCTAGTTGCCGACAAACAGCTGATAGAGAACCTGTATGCGTATAGTAATTATTGCGGCTATCTTCTAGTTTCATTGTGGTTTTCTTGGGCCTCCACTACTAGTTCCATTTCCACGTTGTCTTTTCCCTGACTGGTCCGGAAGATTTGGTTTTTGTGGCTTCGTTGGTGGCTTCGTTGGTGTCTTAGACATGTATATCCTAGATTTGTTGATTGTTTGCAAGTTTCCAATAATGGGCTCCAAGCACTGTTAAGCGACAAGATTTCGAGTTTATCGCTGCATAGTACATATGGTCTTCACCTTCAGGTACTACTAAGTTCACTTTAACTAACCGCTGTAGCGTGGCGAACAGTTTAGTCTTGGTTTCATCCGCAAGTGGTGAGTCAGGTTCGAACGATGGATCGAGTGCAAACGAGCTTCCAGCATCTAAAAAAAAGTCAGGGAGACTTCTTAAATCATCCAACGATATAGGGGCTTGGCATTTACGCAACGTAGTAAAGCTTTTCACATTAGTTTTAAATATAGGACGTTGATCCCAAGGGCCTAAGGATTGGTCAATATGCGCGTATATGCTTCCGGGTGTCACATCACCGACAAGGTTTGCAGCACTACCACTCAAAGCATCAGTAAATAAATTTGTAAAAACGCCATGTCCGTTCACTTCGTCGGCATACTGGTGCGCACTAGAAGCCGTTAAAATTGTCACTCCCTCGCTCAAAAGAGACACTGTCGTTGAGTTTGGTACAGTTCCAGCAACACCTGAAAAACAGCTATCTAAAACAATAATTCTATTTCGAGCTGGAGAATCATTTGCGATAGTTAGTAACTCGGAAAGCGGGAAGCCATCATCGAAAGTTGTACACTCTGAAGTAACTAGGTAGCCACCAGTGCTCTCTATATGTCCATGTCCTGCGAAATAAAAGAGAGCAACATCACTTGCATCCTCAAATAAATCTTTTGCAGCTTCTTTTAGTTGCTTTCTGTTTACACTGGTTTGACTTCCAGTGGCAGTCAGGTGCTTCACGCCAAAGTTAATTGAACCATCGCCATGTCTTTCTAAGACCGTTTTGACCCCGAAGGAGTCGTTGACACATCCGTATAATGGGTCGCATTCATCATAATAATCGATACCTACAACAAGCGCTTTTTTCATTACGCAAGTTCCTTTATTGCATCGACTATTGACTTGCCTTGCCACTTAACGACCTTGTGCGCGGCATCTTTAACTACTTTAGATGTTTTTTCTGATGCCCAAGGTTCAATTGCGATGATAGGTTTGCCATAGTATTGAGCAATTTCAATTTCTATTTGAATCCACTTGCTATAGCTCGAATATACGCCCGCCAAAATTAAAACACAGCTTGTATTTTTAACTTTGGCATCGATAGCCGCGCGTAGTTGACGATCTGTACCACATGAATGGATTGGATCATTCATTGGCACTGAATGGTTATAATAGGACAACCTTTGGTCATCAATTAGCTTTGTTACTTTGTCGTATGCGTCGGAATAAGCCCATGAGTGACTGATAAATAAACGGTACATGATAGAATCCTTAAATAGAAAGTAGGGTTACATTCCCATAAAAGCCAATGTGGAAACGAGAGCAAAATCACCAAATGAGATTGTGAAAAATGCCAAGCATTACGAATCACCCTTAAGCAGATTGTAAGATTAAATTTTTTGCTCGATTCCCCCTAAATTGCCAATATTTAAGCCCCCGATATGACTTAATCTTTCATGCGCACTTTCGCGATTAGTTATTATTAATACACCTAATCTTATGTGTTATTGCTCTCCTGTTACACTCCTAACTAAACGTGATAAACCAGTAGTGCATTACTAAGTATCATTATTAAAATAGATGCACCTCTGAGGTAGAACGTGCCACGGGTAATCACAGTAATTTTTGCAACAGGCTGTTGCAAAATAGGGGGTTGGAGTTTGTCCAATAGCTTGTTGGCCAAATCAATCTTATGATAGTTCTAGTACCTAGACTTGTTTTGGGGCAGATTTGAGCTAGCTGGCACTTTTTGAGAAAAGTGCCACGAGTAAAACTTAAGATCTACGAAGCCTCTTTACAGGAACAATTTAGAATTACTGTACTAAAACGTTCTTGTCAGATTAGGCAAAGTAAGTTGAAACCTTAGACGTTTGTTAGCTCTTGTCCCAATTTAGTAAAATGTAAGCATGATGTTCCCAATGTAACTTCTTAACGGGAATTTTTAACTCTTGCCCCAACTGAAAAATCGTCGGCTTGTAAACCTCGGGGAACGCATCACCAAGTATTATCGAATGCACGCATTTTAATAAATCGACATGAATTGGTACTGAGACATGTTCTAAATATTTGGGAATTAAAACAAACCTAAACTCAGCTTCATCTTTGTAATCCGGCTGTTTTGTAAAGAGAAGTTCATCAATGTGCTTAGTTACAAAATTTATCGCCACATCACTGCTTGTAAGGTTATCTAATTCCGGACCATCGATATCTAAGCAAGGTATATTCCGGCTTAGATCAGGTTCTTCGTATTGAATCTTGCCATAATCTAATTGATAATTTAGGTCAAACGCCGTAGTCAATTGATCAATCAATTTAGCTTTCGAAACAACAATACATATACCTTTATGGTTCTCGCCATATTGAGCCCACATTCTAGATTTCAGCACGCCATGAGAATGCAAATTGTCATCAACAATATCGTTTTGGCAAAATGATATGAACTTGGATTTCTCTCTCAGTATTTTATCAATTAGCAATGTAGCTTCTTCAATTTTTTGATCATGACGGCTTTCCCAACCCCAGCCAACCGCCCCTGTTAACTTAGACTTATACTCTTGTGGATCATTAGTCCCTGAAAACTCGCCGAACCGAAGAGACTTATTGAACAGGATGTACTCCAACGATGTATCTTTCCGAGTAAAATGAAACAATGCATCATCAGATGATATAAACCTCATGTACTCATCGTAATTATTGTATTGCAATTTCAAAATTTTTCTCCGTAAGAGAGCTAACCCTGCAATAAGGTGTGCCACGATGAACCCACCAAACTCCATACCAAATCCGCCGAGCGTAACGCATCATATTGATTGCTTTGTTAAATTTTAATTTTCAACGCTGGTAAATCATAGAGTGACGACTTTACAATACTCTTCTTAAAGCCTAAATCCGATATGTGTTTTTTGTATACCTGAAACAGGTCATCGTTCATTCGTGGGTCAAAAACAATCTGATCTACCAACTCCATAGGGTTAACTGAAAAAGAAAATACTTTGTCACTTCCTTCTCGGCAACTAGCTTTAGTATGAATTAACCGGACTTCATTTTCATGGGAGAACTCTCGGCGCTTATATAATAAGGTCGATGCTATCCCTTGTTCAGAATCTAAAGATGAGCGAATAAAATTATCATCATTGCATAATTCATTCATTTTTGTTTTTGGTAAGTAATTAACCTTACCAATATAAGCAGAACCATAATCAACGGTCGCATCATTCAAATAACTGAGTAATTTACGAGAAGTTGTCCTTACCTTAACACCTCTTTTATCTGGAGAATAAATACGCCACATCGCATCAGATTCTCTAGACAATGACCAACATTGACCATAGACACCATACTTTAAATCCAATGAAAATGTGCGTCCAGCAGCATTTGTAAATTCGGAGTTCAAGAAAAAATTCTCAAATGGGTCTTCCCATAGAGACGGGTGGACTAATGTAAGTTCTTGTTGATTAAATAATTCAAGTAAACGTTCAAAACTGAATACTCGATATATATTTTTTTCAATTTCTTCTTGTTTGTAGTTAATAAACCTACTATTCATGGACTATCCACTTAAAATTAGCCCAATTAAGGTGATGAGCTACCACTGCACTCAACTGGGACGCCGTAAACCCTGAACTAAACCCAGACAAAAAATGCCAATCGTGGAAAATCACACTTAAATGTTTGTATGGGCTTGATTTAGTTATCATTAAAACCATCGTGATTTAAAGACATCGCCGTTTTCATGTGATCTCTAAAATCTTTAAAGTGGTCCATACTTTTGTGAATTTTCACGTATCTCATCATGATTAAGAGCTCCTCAGTTTGTTGATTGACTTGCTCTTTGAGTTTTAGATTGTCTTCAATTAGATTACTTTCTAACTGTTTTTGACTGGTGATGATTTTTTCAGTATACCTTTCCATACAGCGCTTAATGGAAGCAACTCCAATACTTACCGAAAATATAACGACTCCAGCTAATATGTAGTCCATGTCTTATACCTAAACCGAAAGAAAGCGATGAATTATAGTGATTTTCAGAACAAAAACTTAAACATAAGTCTCACTCGAGAACCCTAACATTTTAGTATAGTACCAGAATGAATTGGCATCTCATGCACTCCACCCACCTAACCAACTGAAAAATATAAATATTATTTAGTTTTGAGTTGATTTTCTAGTTGAAAGCCGTGCAAGCACACATTGCATCTGATTCAAGGCACGTTATCAATGCTTTCCACTATTCAATAGCCTAGAAATAATTGAGCCACATATTTGTGCGTAACTGTGATTGAGGGTCAGTCTGTTGTAGATTAGAAAACTTAGCTACATTGTTGGACCTCTAAGCATGAGGAAAAGTAAGGCAAATTTCAGGGTTTGAAGCTGAGTTCAATCCTTCACTGGCTCACTTGGGGGCACTTTTGAGCTAGAAAGTGCCATAGGTAAAAATTCAACCTATGAGGGTTCTGGACATTTCTGTGTTAGTGGTTTTGCTAAATTAGCAATTCATGACTAACTACAAGTATGGAAAGTCACTAACTTGGTGCCATGCGTTAATAGACCAGTTCAGGCGCAATGCCCCTCGACCATCATCGAATAATTTACTTAATAAAGTGGCTTCAGGCTTGTTCAACACTCGGGATTTAGTGTTGGCTACGCAACACCTTAATCCTTATTCGTTAGCAGTATTACTCTTGATAGCGAAAAATACTATCTATCACCTCAGAACTGTATTTGTTTCTAAGTCGAAGAATGAAATTTGGTTCAATATTTAATGCAAAAGCGAGTAAACCTTTAAGATGATAACTTTCATCCACTTCTAAAGTCGACTGTGAGAATAAATATACAAGAGTCCGTATTTTTCTCTTTCGCTCTCTTCCAAGTGAGAGTTGATTTTCACTATTAATAACTAAACCCGTCACATGACGATTGTGTTTCTTGGAAGAAAACTTTGTTTTCATTGAGTTTACTGATAATCCTAAATGACCATTTTCCACTAAGTAGTTTGAAACTAAATCAGGAATATGAAATAGCAGTCCTCGCTCATTAGTTGAGAAAGCTAAGTCATCAGCATATCTAGTATAACTAATACCACGCTCCGAGCAGTACAAGTGAAAGTACTCATCAAAGTCGTACATGACCACATTAGATATTAAAGGGGATGACGGAGCCCCTATACTCAATTGCAAAGGAGAAACCCTATCACGTTGCCAAAAAAACAACCTCTTTATAAGAGTTATATCGTCAGTTGATAAGGCACCAACCTTACTTTGAATAACGCCCAATAAAAGTGGTGGCTTAATCGATGGGAAAAAGTTCGAAAAATCCATCTTAAGTAGATACTGATTAGGCACATGCTGTCTGGCATTCGCTTTAATGCTAGTGCCCTCTTGATAAGCATAAGCAGCAGCATGGACAGGTAATTCATCCAGAATTAATTGCTTACCAACATATTGCATGTATTTAACTTCTTTTGATGGCTGAGCAATTAGCCTAACACCTTTACCATTTCTTTTAGGGATCGTGTACTGCTTGTACCGATGAGGAGCTGATTTGACAAAATCCAATATTTCGACGCTACTCAAAGATGTTATTTCAGTAAATTGTTCAAGATAACTCATGCAGCTCCTTGCTCCTCTGCTTGCTCTTTCTCTTTTCGTAGCAACTCAGAGATAACAAACATTCTGTGTCTTTCGGAATCGTTAGTGTTGTAAAACTGCATAGCAGCCATTGTCATTTTCTTCCTGTCAAACCTAGGTTCTCCAGTTTTATTAGTAAAATGAACTTTCTGCTCTTTAGATATTGGAAAGTAGTAATCTAATTTCCCTCGTCTTCTTGAATCAATAAACTCGAGTTTATTGAGAAGAAACAATAATCTTTTAATTTCCACACGGCTTTTTTCAAAACCTAACAGCTTAAGATAAGTCTCAATCTCTGTCAGTTTAAGAGCTTTATATATACTCACTAACTCATATATTAAGAATGCTATGTGACCTGAACTTTCTGGTTCAATATGAATATGCTCCGGCGTATTTGATAAAAAATCAGTTATGTCGTTCTCAATATCAATCAGGTAAGGGCGGAGTGTACTCCCAATATTTTCATCATCCCACGAATAGGAACAAACAAAACCGTCATCATCAGGATCGATGTGACGAAGGGGGCCTAACTTGATAAAAGAATTTTGTTCGAAGTGTGACTCTTGGATAAATACCAGTAATTTACCTTTGAGGTTAGGGTTTGCTGCAAATATGCCTAGCTCTGCAATTGAGCCAGCACTTTCGAGAATAATGATTATTAGGGAGGATATGTTTGCTATATCATCTTCAAATGTTAATAAGTTGTCATAGATTGCATCATGCAGCCAATCCTTAAAATATTCAGCTAGCTTAATTTTGTCAAAAAGAGCTGGATTGGAGCTTGAAAGGTGCTCTAACAACATATTTCGAACTGAAACATCAGAAGAAGCGGTGACATCGACTACCCCTCCACACAAAAATACTATTGGATGAGAGAGGTTTACTTTAGATTCTTCTATTGATATCGATGACAGTAGCTCTACTCGACGATCTTCAAACTTCAAAATACCTTGCCTACACCGACATAGTTTAAAAACAATAACGGCTCACATCGTGAGCCGTTTCACTCTTTACCTAAAGGAAGCGCTAGAGGCCTCTGCGGGTTTTAGGAGCTTGCGACTGGGGCCCGCAGAGGCCTCTAGCGCACCTAATCCCGCTCAATAAATTTGAGTCTGGCTGTACACCCGACTAGGGTTTTCACCCCAATTCGCGTAAAGAGAACTAGATTATAACTGATTGAATACATTGGTCAACTGATTGGATACTGCTAACGCCCAATTAAGGTGTGAAGTACGCGACCACGACACTTAATTTGACCACCGTAAACACTGAACTCGACCCAAACCAAAAATGCCAAGCATGCTGAATCACTCTTAAATTGTTTGTTAGTTTTATTTTATCGACGATACTTCTTTAACATAACGATCTCGTAGGCTCGTATATTTCTTTTCATCTCTGACATTCAGAGCTCCCAACATTGCTCCACACCCAAAATGATAGTCATAATGATCCTGCAAAAGAGAAGTTACTGATGACAATGAATCAATTGTGGAAGCCACTTGAATCTTGCCTTCAGTTGATGAAGTGTTCCATCTATATTTTGGAGAGAATCGTAATAAAGATACCAAAGATAGAATTTTCTTTAGGCGTGCTTTACTGTCAGCACTATTTACTGACTGAGTGCGGTCGATCTGACTCGGGTAAAGCCCCCATAAAAACTCATCAACATACGAATAGTCTTTAGGATTTGTACTTTGACGAAACGCTTCAGGTTGAATGGAATATGACACTTCACTTGGGACAGTTTCATCGATAAAGACCCTAGCTCCTTTCCCCATACCTTCAAGTTTTACAGCTTGTGTTGCCGCCTTACCACAAATGAATTTCCCCAATCTTACATTGACAGTGTCAGGTTCGACAATTTCACCATAAGACATTCCACCACGGCACAATACGCCATTAGATGCAGTCTCCCACATAATTTCTCGAGCTGCCTCAAGTACAAGGTCTGCATTAGCCGACCAAATAAATGCACAATCAGATAACTGCGCAACTTTGACACCATTATGTTTCATCACTTTGTTGAGAATCCTACGAAACTTCAATAGTAGCTTCGCGCAAAAGATATGCTCTGATGTCGACTTGGAAGTCTTGAAACGATGTGCTGAAAAATCACTTTTCTCAATTTCCACTTTGCCTTGTGTCAGTGCACCAACCCCCAAAATATCGACAAAAAATACTGCACCTAGATATTCTTTCAACTGACTCGATCCTTATTATAAAACTAACATTCTTAATAACAGGCAGTCTCGTTTTTCTGTCTGCCTGTTTATCAAAAAATTTATCATAAACCACTAAAAATTAAAGCAAATACATCGAGCTATGTATTCTGTCATCATATAAAAACGCGCCAGCGTGTTATCACTTTTTAACAGTGCCTGTTATCTAAGGCATTATTCTCACAAACATTTTAACAAACAATAGTTTACCAAACATTCCATCGACAAAACGAGACTAAGCACTCAACAAAACAAGCCATTATTCATACTCAAACCAGATTAAAACTTAATAAACTGTATAGATACACAGAAAAGAAAATAAAGATGATGAGTAAATTATCCAAAACTTGATATTAGGATTTGTAGGGAAAACGAACGCCCTTAAAATGTGTAGAGCATTTGATCTAACAAGTTTTGGGGCACTTTCGAGCTAGAAAGTGCCACGTGTGAAAATTCGGCCTATAAAGACTTTGGACAGAAATGGCTTAGAGTTGATGCTCCAAGCCATGCAGTTCGGATAAGCTGAGTTTGGTCAAAATCTAGCTCACAAAAGCCCATCCATACTATAAAAGAAGAAATAGTTATACCTTTACGAAATGCAGCATCGTTTGTATTTTTTTCCACTTCCACAAGGACAAGGTTGATTTCTCCCTATTTTTTCTTGCGCTGTTTTACGCTGAGAACCAAAAGAAAGCTGATCAAGATTTTTTACACGATGCCGAGCTAAATTTATCGACGGTTACAGATGGGGAAGTACTCCCAAATTTACTTAAACAAACACGTCGAAGTATCCTTGAGGTGTCTGGTGATGGCGCTTACGACACGAGAGCGTGTCACGCTGCTATTAAGATTAAGCGAGCCGTTGCGCTTATTCCCCCAAGATAAGGGGGCAGCCTTCTGGGAGCGTGGTCACCCCCGAAATCTCGCCGTGGGTTGCCAGAAGTTACACGGCTCAAATAAGTATTGGAAATAGCGGTATGGGTACCACAGACGTTCACTCTCAGAAACAGCGATGTATCGAGTCAAGCAGCGGCTTGGTGGTCGTATAAGTTTAAGAAATTACAATGCACAGGAGGGTGAAACTTACGCGATGATAAAAGCGTTAAACAAGCTTACTGGGCTAGGTATGCCTGAAACTTGTCGTATTGACTAAGAAACACACGAAACGGGCGGCTCTGTCTCTAAACTGAATTACGCAACAAAGCCTCTCTGCATGTCCAAATTACTCTGTTCTAGCCACTTCTTTGTAAAACACAGTAGCCTTTAAATCGGATGTTGTCATATTTCCCTCTATCTACATAACGCTTGTTATCGGGAAAAGTGCGCATCATTAATTCCATTTATCAAGATCAAGAAATACAGAAACGTCGACTGACTATATAGTTCATAACAGCTAACCTGAGCGTTTGAGGATCTATGCATCCGTGTCAGTATTTCTCAAAGTTATTGTTTTAACAGCACTTATCATCTTATTCATGTATAATGTAATTACTTTAAATTTGTTGATTTTCGGGATTTATATGTTTAGAAGGAATCTTTTAATCTTATGGGTTATTGGGACTGTTGCTGGTTGCTCAAACGTTTCGGAAAGTGATGCTCGTTATCTTGATACTTATAGCTTGTGTTACGAAGTTGGTAATAGCGCGCCCGCATACCGCTCTGCAACGTTGGAAGTCGTATCTAAGGAATTAGCTCGTAGAGGTTTAGATATGTCTGATGAGGAATGTAAGAAAGGAACTATTGATTCTCGCCAAGCACGTGTAATACGAAAAGCACAACAGCGAGATGAAGATGCTCAACTAGAGGCTGCATGTATAGCTTCAGGCGGAACTTGGTATATATCCTTTTGTAAAAAAGAGCCCGTTAAAATCGATGTAAATGTATATTAACTCAGATATTGCAAACACAGATGAATAGAATGTGTATGACCATTTACTCTTAGTGATTATGGGGCACTTCTACGTTACGAAGTGCCAACTGTGAAGTGTGATCACCAAGCGATTCTGGACAGAAATGGCTTAGAGTTGATCTTCGAGCTGATTTGATCAACAACGCCACTCCTGATTAAAAAAATCTAAGGCGTAGTGCACCTTTCTATAGCTTGAATGCTCCCATCCTCGATTGAAGATTATGAGCTAGACTACTGATTTCCTGACACGCTATAGCGGTTTGTGAAGTGCCTTCTGCCATTTCTGAGGATGCTGAATTGATATGCTCCACACTTCGATTTAACTCTTCTGACACTGAGTTTTGCTCACTACATGCTGTTGCAATATGAGTACTCATCTGAGCAATATTCTCGACAGAGTGTTCAATCATATCAATTTGCTCTCCAGCCTCATTGACTTGGTCAACACATGTAGCGATACCACTCTGACACTCCCTGCTTGCCTCCCCCATTTTGATGGTTTTTTCTTGTAAGTCTTCAACAATATCGACAATCTGCGTTGTAGATTCTTGCGTTCGTTGAGCCAGAGAACGAACTTCATCAGCTACTACAGCAAAGCCTCTCCCTTGCTCTCCTGCTCTAGCAGCTTCTATTGCAGCATTCAAGGCTAATAGGTTCGTTTGTTCCGCAATCCCTCTAATAACATCAACAACAACATTAATGCTACTTGAACTATTTTCTAGATCACTTGCCAATTCATCTGTGTTTTGTATTGTTTTAGTGACCTTATCAATTTCTTGGATTGTTTTATTTAAAATCTCGGTTCCGTGCTTTGCAACTTCAGTTGCTGAGTTTGCTGAGGTAGCTCCACTTTCTGTATTCTGCGCTACCTCGTTAACTGCGGCCTGCATTTCTGTCATGGCCGATGCAACAGAACTCAACTCTAATTGTTGATTTTGCATTCCTGAAGCCGTTTGAGCTGATATTGCACTCACCTCTTCCACCGCTGCTGTTAATTGAATTGTAGAATCACTCACCTCTGAGACTAAAGAATGCAAATTATTTTGCATTGATACTAACTCTTTCAGCAAAGTACCAAGTTCATCTTCAGTTAACTCTCTTTCGTCAATTGTATTATTCAACTGACCTTTAGCTATCTGAGAAGCAAACCATAAAGCTCGATTAACCGGTTTACAAACTACTCGAGATAACAGAACTGACGAAAGAATTATCATACCGATAATGACTAAGGAACCAGCGGCGGCAGTAAGTTTAGTCGATTGAGATTCACTTTGTACTTCTACTTTTAGCTGATTTATAAGCTCATCATTTAAGCTAAGCGTATTGTCCAAGCTAGTAAGAGCTTTTGTATATGTAGTGAAACTAGATAAAACAACTTCATTTGCTTTTTTTGCCTTACCTTGTGCAAGTAAATAATTATATTGCTGCGTTTCAGAAATATAACTATTCCATGTATCTTTAAATACTTTAAAAGAACGCTTTTCTTGCTCACTCAGCGCTAGAGCTTCATACGATAAAATACCTTGTTGAACATTTCCCCTCCATTGTTCAAGCCCCTCTATCCATTCCGCGATTTTGGGATGCTTTGCATTTGACAGAAGCGAAAATTCATCTTTACGAACTTTTGTAATATCAACTTGAATACCTTTAAGCAAGGCAACCGATGGCAGGCTTTTATCAGTTAATATCGCTGTGTTTTTATTCAGTGATAATAAACTCGACATCATCACTACAGAAACAACTGCAAAAACCAGAAATACGGCTAAGTAACTCAACCCAATTTTCTTTACTACACTTAAATCTTTAATACTCATCAATGAACCCACATTTATTCTAAAAATAACGCCATGACTAATGGCACATTACCTACCTTAACAACCGAGGAATGAGAATAAAAATCGTTACGCCCTTATTCATCGAGTGTAATATAGCCGAATATTGACTGAATTAACATCAACTTAGCGTGAATTCGATACAGCAGTTCACTTTTAACTAGAATATGGTGGTATTTTCGTTAAAAAAATAGAGTAAATACCTCAGTTGAATGAGGTTGTATAAAAAACCATAATTTAATGTCAATTGAGCAGCAGGGCGACCGCATGAGTGCCTAGTTTTTCACCGCCTGAGTAAAACCAGCACTTAATACTGCCTCTAGAATGGCTGTATTCATCATGCATCGCTTTTGCTTCCCAACAATGCTTAGCTTAGTTGGCTCTTCTCTGAGCATATTTAAGCTCATATGACGCAAGCAAGATAGATTCTCCGCTCCATGGTCTTTGTATATCTGGCACGCATCACAAACAAGATGTACACCTTGTCCCCAATGCATTGACTCTATATCCCAATGCTCTCTAACTGCCATCGCAGCTTGCTCTGCGCTTAGCACTTTGGAGCTGATATAGTAACGATACTCTAGGTCGATTACTTTTCATTTCTCAATACGGAAGTTTTCAACCATTATAATGCTCTTCAAGTCTTTCCAACGAGAGAAGTTACCTTCCAGTTTTGTACTGTCAAAAACTGCTGTTGCGGATCACAATAACCTATTAGCTTTCTTAGCACTTTGAGATAGGAGCCTAACCTGTGCTTTTTGTCCGATATAAAACATTGTTCTACGTTTCAGCCCCAATTAAACTGTTTTTATATACAGTAATTTTAGGCTTTATTATGTCTATCCGCAATTTAAAAGATGGTTCTACCAAACCTTGGCTCTGCGAATGTTACCCGAATGGGCGAACGGGGAAACGTGTTCGTAAAAAGTTTACGACTAAGGGAGAAGCAAAGGCTTTTGAGCTTCACACGATGAAGGAGATTGACGATAAGCCATGGATGGGAAGTAAACCCGATCACCGTAGAATGAGCGAACTGTTAGACGCTTGGTGGACCATACACGGTCATACGTTGAAATCAGGTAAACAAGCTCGGGAGCTAATAGCCAAGACAATTGAAGAATTAGGGAATCCAATTGCCTCCCACCTTAAAGAACGAGACTATTTAGACTATCGTGCAGCGCGAATACCCTACCGTGGCAAAAATAAATCTATTAAGATTTCACCAACAACACATAACACGGAATTGATTTATCTAAAGGGAATGTTCAAGAAACTGATTAAGTACAATCAATGGAAATACCCCAATCCACTTGAAGCTATCGAAACAATCAAAACAAGTGAGAAGAACCTAGTATATCTAACCAAGCCACAAATTGAAGAGTTCTTAGTTAACCTGAAAAATTTCAACCGAGTCATTACAGTCTCGATTCCACAGCTCATTGTAATTTCTAAGATTTGCTTAGCCACCGGTGCCCGTATAAGTGAAGCTCTAACTCTTACCCGTTCACAGGTAGCTGAATTTAAACTGACTTACACCGAGACAAAAGGTAAGAGGAATCGAAGTGTGCCCATCTCACCAGTTTTATATCAAGAGATCTTAGATATCGCCGTGAGCGACCATGAAATTTTTAACACGAGTTACAAGGACGCCTGGCGCTACATTAAAAGAGCTTTACCAGAGCACGTACCGAGTGGGCAAGCGACGCATGTTCTACGGCATACCTTTGCTTCGCATTTTATGATGAACAAAGGGGATATCTTGGTGTTACAGCGTATTCTTGGCCATACTAAGATCGAGCAGACAATGGCGTATTCTCATTTTGCTCCAGAACATTTGATACAAGCTGTCCACCTCAATCCATTAGAGAATTAATGGCGACAAAGTGGCGGCAGACACTGTAATCGACCGTTATTTAGCGGTTTTATTCGTAAAAAAGGCGACAGTTTTCACTGTCGCCTTTTGCTATTTAGAGCCTAATTTTTTCTATTCCCAATCAAGGATAACCTTGCCAGAAAGCCCACTACGCATAGCATCGAAGCCAGCTTGGAAATCATCAATTTTAAAGTAATGAGTAATGATTGGTGATAGGTCTAACCCTGATTGAATCAAACTTGCCACTATATAAAAAACAAAAATAACCATTAAATATCAATAGATTATGCTGATTATCAATTAAAAATGGCTACAGAATGGCGACAAAAAAGGCAACAGTTTTACCTGTTGCCTTCTGATATTCAAAACCGGTAGTAACTTACTCCCAGTCTAAAATCACCTTACCAGACATACCAGAACGCATCATGTCGAAGCCTTTCTGGAAGTCGTCCACTTTGTAGTGGTGAGTAATGATTGGTGTTAGATCTAGGCCAGATTGAATCAAAGAAGCCATCTTGTACCAAGTTTCGAACATCTCACGACCGTAGATACCTTTGATAACCAAGCCTTTAAAGATTACTTGGTTCCAGTCTACTGCCATATCTGATGGTGGAATACCTAGTAGAGAGATCTTACCGCCGTGGTTCATGTTAGTCAGCATGCTGTTGAACGCAGATGGGTTACCAGACATTTCTAGGCCTACATCGAAGCCTTCAGTCATGCCAAGATCAGACATTACGTCTTCAAGCTTCTCTTCCATCACGTTTACTGCGCGAGTCACACCCATTTTCTTAGCAAGATCTAGGCGGTACTCGTTTACATCAGTGATTACAACGTGACGAGCACCAACGTGCTTAGCAACAGCTGCAGCCATGATACCGATTGGGCCAGCACCAGTAATTAGCACGTCTTCGCCAACTAGGTCGAAAGAAAGTGCTGTGTGTACTGCGTTACCAAACGGGTCAAAGATTGAAGCTAGATCGTCAGAGATTTCTGCAGGGATCTTAAATGCGTTGAACGCAGGAATCACAAGGAACTCAGAGAACGCACCAGTGCGGTTAACACCAACACCTGTTGTGTTACGACAAAGGTGAGTACGGCCGCCACGACAGTTACGACAGTGACCACATGTGATGTGACCTTCGCCAGATACACGGTCGCCGATTTCAAAACCACGAACTTCTTGGCCAATGCCAACAACTTCACCCACGTATTCGTGACCTACTACCATAGGTACTGGGATTGTGTTTTGTGACCACTCATCCCAGTTGTAGATATGTACGTCAGTACCACAAATTGCGGTTTTCTTAATACGAATAAGAAGATCATTATGACCCATTTCAGGTTTTTCAACCTCGGTCATCCAAATGCCTTCTTCAGGCTTTAGCTTAGAAAGTGCTTTAATTTTCATAATGTTACCTAGTTCATCTCGCCTAACTGTAAGGCGAAAATCAAAAATCTATATGTTCTACTGGGTGTTGATCTATCTAATTAAAGGATGCTCGTGGCATCCCTTTAAAATTAGATGATACCCATGTCTTTACCAACTTGAATGAACGCATCGATTGCGCGGTCTAGTTGCTCACGAGAGTGTGCAGCAGACATTTGCGTACGGATACGAGCTTGACCTTTTGGTACTACAGGGAAAGAGAAACCTACAACGTAGATGCCTTTCTCTAGTGCGCGCTCAGCGAACTCAGCCGCTACTTTTGCATCACCAAGCATGATTGGGATGATTGCGTGGTCTGCACCGCCCATAGTGAAGCCAGCTTCTTCCATGCGAGTACGGAAGTGAGCAGAGTTTTCCCATAGTTGAGTACGTAGGTCGCCAGATTCCGCAAGAAGATCTAGAACGCGGATAGACGCAGATACGATTGCAGGAGCAACAGAGTTAGAGAATAGGTATGGACGAGAACGCTGACGTAGCCAGTCGATCACTTCTTTCTTACCAGAAGTGTAACCGCCTGAAGCGCCACCCATTGCTTTACCAAGAGTACCAGTGATGATATCGATACGGTCTACAACGTTGTGGAACTCGTGAGTACCCGCTCCGTTTTCGCCCATGAAGCCCACTGCGTGAGAGTCATCAACCATTACTAGTGCATCGTACTTGTCTGCAAGGTCACAGATAGCAGGAAGGTTAGCCACTACGCCGTCCATTGAGAACACACCGTCAGTTACGATTAGTGTGTGACGAGCGCCAGCTTCTTTAGCAGCGATAAGTTGCTGCTCTAGCTCTTCCATGTTGTTGTTCGAGTAACGGAAACGCATTGCTTTACACAGACGAACGCCATCGATGATAGATGCGTGGTTTAGTGCGTCAGAGATGATTGCGTCTTCTTTACCTAGAATTGTTTCGAACAAACCAGCGTTTGCATCAAAACAAGATGTGTAAAGGATAGTGTCTTCTTTACCTAGGAACGTAGAAAGCTTTTGCTCTAGTTCTTTGTGAGAATCTTGAGTACCACAGATGAAACGTACTGAAGCCATACCAAAACCGTGCTGATCCATACCATCTTTAGCTGCTTCGATAAGAGCTGGGTGGTTAGCAAGACCTAAGTAGTTGTTTGCACAGAAGTTTAGTACTTCTTCACCAGTCGAGATAGAAACCGCTGCTTTTTGTGCAGAAGTAATAATGCGCTCAGACTTGTAAAGACCTTCTTCTTTAACTTCTTCGATTTGAGTTTGAATCTGTTGGTAAAATGCAGAAGACATTGTCTCATTCCTTCCTAGTTATAATTTAGCAGCATCGCGCGCCGCTTTATGTAGGGATGTAAACGATCTCAACACGATCATTTACACTGTAAAACTTATGCCTATATTCTAGTTGAACATCCCCGTTCCGATTATCCCTTTAGTTGGAAAAACATTAATGAATCACAGGCACTAATAATAGTTCATCCCAGTGACATAGGGCACATTAACGCCCTTCACCTGCTTTTTTAAACGCCAAATTAGCTATAATTTCCGTCTAATTTCGCTTTCATATCAAATCTCAATTTTTCATCTCAGAATGCGCAGCAGCAACGCCGCTATACAGATGAGCTTCAAACACAACAACCTATCAGAGCAATCACGTCAATCAATTAATGAAATTGATTCACAAATCAAAGTAAATCGCTCACAATGACCATTAAGTTCATCGTTGAAACTAGCTTAACTGGATACTTATGATTAACCCAAAACTCATCGCCCTGCTTCCGGATCTCGCCTCGTTCATTTTGGTGGTTAACGAAGGTAGTTTTACGGCTGCAGCAAAACAGTTAGGCGTGACACCATCAGCCTTGAGTAAGCTCATCACCCGCTTGGAAAAAGCGCTATCGGTGAAACTGTTTGAGCGTACCACTCGTACCCTTATCATTACGCAAGCGGGTCAATTGGTTTATGATCAGAGTGTGGTGATGATCAACGCAGCGCAACAAGCCGTTGAACTGTCTACCTCCGACCATACCGAACCTGCAGGCTCGATAACGGTAGCGGCGCCTGAAGCCTTCTTGAATTCGGTATTGCAGCCTTTCGTTGTTCCATTCTTAAATCAGTATCCAGAAATCCAACTTAAATTGAGAGCGGCTGACGGCGACATCGATATTTTACGTCAAGGCATCGACATTGCTTTCCGCCTGACTGATAAGCCCGACGAAAGCTTAGTATTGAAAGAGTTAGGAAAAACAAACCTCGTGTTGTGTGCAAGCCCTGACTATTTAGATGCCAAGGGGATTCCTCACCACCCTACCGAGCTGTCTGAACACGACTGTTTGTATCTTGCAGAGACAGACAAAGATCACATTTGGGATTTTCTTAAAGATGATGAATTTCACACAGTACCCGTCAGTGGACGTTACGCAGTTAACCACTCGCAGATGCGACTTAAAGGCGTGAAAGAAGGTCTAGGTGTAGGTATTTTCCATGACTTCGTGATTCAAGATGCGTTGTCTGAAGGCTCTGTTGTGCAAGTGCTAGAAGATTGGACCATCAAGAGTAACTACCATGGTGCTATCGCGATGCAATTTGCTCAAACCAAGTATATGCCCGCACGACTGCGTGTGTTCATTGATTATGCGATGGAACACTTGGGTGATAAGTTAGCCAGGGAACTAAAGTAATATTGATAGAGATCTGCTGCTCACAATGTCAGACTACTAAAAGGATTATTAATTCAAAATCTTATCCAGTTCCATTCTAATAAATGCTGAAATTTCGACCAACTTTCTCGGCAGTGGATTTTGGTAAGGGTAGGCAATATACATGGATCTTTCTGTGTCAAAAACCTGCGTAATATGGATGTTCTTATTTATTTGACTTCCTTTCATAAGATAATTCGGAATCACACCCACGCCTACGCCTTTAGAAACAAAGTTCATTAGAATAGATGTATTATCAACTTCAATTACATCACTATACCTCTGCTTTATCTCCTCTTTATTAGAGTGTCTTTTATAAATTAATAACGTGTTATTTTTAGTATTATCAATTTGTGAGATTACAATATCATTATAGTTTCCAACTTCATGTGCAATCAATTTTTCATCAACAACGTTATTTAGTCTAATTGCAATATCGATATTGCTTTCCAATAAATTTTCAACATTATTATTTGATGATACTTCAAAGTTCACGGCTGGGTATCGTTCTTTAAGGCCTTTAAGAATTTCACCGAAAATAGAAGAGGCGACTGAGTTAGGCATTGTTATTTTAAACTTCCCACCAATACAATCACTAAGTGATTTCGCTCTGTAATTCAACGCTTGTAAATTATCTAAAGCTTCGATGGCAAGCTCTTTGATACTTTCTCCGTGATCAGTCAGAACGAGTTGTCTTGTTGTTCTGTGAACGAGTGTCACTCCAATTTGCTTCTCTAAGGCTGCTAGTTGACGACTGACTTGAGCCTTCGACTTTCCCAGTTCCTTGGAAGCCTCCGTCAAGGAAAGGTGCTTACAAACTGCTGCAAAGCAGATTAGTTCATTGTTCATCAATTCCATGATTGTTACCTATTTGCAACTCTGGGTCACGTTGTATTTAAAATGTCTCCTTAGTATAACTACATTTAGTCGAAGGGGGGAAGTGGCATTAGAAATAATATTCAAGTAATAGACATATTTTAAAAATTAAATCCATAAACTATATACGGGTACATACCATGAAAAAAGAAAAACAAATTTCAAAAAAATCATATAACTTGATAGATAACATTATAAAATTTTATACAAAAGTTTTTGTTACGCTATTTGGTGATGAAATAAATTTCCGTCACAACAAGGATAAAATCAATGTTCGAAACACGTCTGATTTTAGTGAACACATGAAACGAGACCTTGGTTTAGATTAATTGATCAATTTAATTCACTAAATAAAAATAAACCATTTAGACTTCAATATAGTTTCTTATGTGTTAATGCATAATGTCACAAACATTGTCGCAACTCCTGATGGACCACAGCGAGAACGGTATTAATTATCATCGTCTATCAGTTAGAACTAATTTTTTATTAAAAAAATCAAAGTTGAACATATGCTCTTAATCATGAAACTGACCCTCTCAAACAAAGAAGGTCAGTTTGTGTATCAATGAACTAATTAAGAACAGTTTTTAACTTTTCAACACGCGAAAACAGCAGCCAATCCAATAGCATCGCAGCCACAATCGTTGCACCCGCAAGTGGAAACAGTACTGAAATAACAACGACTGTGCCTAAGCCTGCTTTCCATAAGCCAGCATCACCGAACTTAGGTGGCGTGCCAAGCTTACGTTGGCCTGCTGAAGGTCTGCGAATCCACCACATCACTCCGCCGGTCACCGACCCAACAATAAACGCCAAACAAAACAAAGCATTTAGAAGCTTGTTAATGATGCTGATGTCACCTTGATGCAATGAAATACCTACCGCTAACGTTTTGGCAATGAAGTTATAATCTTGCCATGTCACCTCACCCAGAATACGACCTGAGTATTGATCGAGGTGCGTAGTACGGTCCTGCGTTGGATCAATGATGTCACCGCCCATAGTGTTGGCTGTGACCGTGTAAACACCCGTTTCTGAACGCGGGAAATTCACCTTGTATCGTGTAAAGCCAAGTGAGTATGCTTTTTCAGTAACGTCATCAATGTCGAAGTTGCTTGCTGACAACACATGTTGAGAGTGATCTTCACCCATCTTAGAGTGATCATGAGGTTCCGTCGCCTCTTCCACATGATGAACGTGTTCTGCTGGCTTATCTTGAGACAAAGGCAATAGTGTTTGCTCCAAGTTCCAAGGTAGCTCTTCTTCTGAGCCATGGTTGAGGGAAGCGTGCGTCTTATCAGACAACGGAATATCGTCCCACATTTGAGCAGGGAAAGTGCTCCATGCTTGAACAAGCTTACCGCCCCAAAAACCTGTCCATGCCAATCCAGACAGAATAAACAACAACAGAACGAGCGATAAAACACCTCCAATGTTCGCATGCAGATCACGCATTAAAATACGCGTTCCTGAACCAAATCGAAGCTTAAGAAAACCAGCGCGGCTCGCGTTATCTCTAGGTAACCATAAGTAAATACCACTGATGAGCAACAGAATAGACAAGCTTATTGCGACTTCAATTAGATAATCACCCCAATCACCAATCAACAAAGTGCCGTGAATGTCATTCGCGAGTTGGTACAGGCTGTCGCTACGCGGAATCTCTCCGACCACTTCGCCCGTATATTGATTTACCGTGGCGAAGACCGATGTGCCGTCTACAAGTGCTACCGAAAAGCGGTTAGCCAGATCAGGAGCTTTGCTCGGAACAAACTGGGTAACCGAACCTTGTGGGTATTGAAGTTGTACTGCAGCTAACTGTTGTGACACTTTAATCGGCTCGCCCGATGCAACAATCTCTAGGGCTTCGTGGTGGAAAGTCAATTCGATTTCATCATCAAACAGCATCACCAAACCTGTAATGCTCAGCATTAACATAAACGGGATAACAAATAGCCCAGCATAGAAGTGCCAGCGCCATGTGAGGAAATAGAGGGTTTTATTGCGGTCTTTGCTTTTTATATTGGTTTCCGAACCGGTTGTTGCACTGCTTTTAGACTGCGAAGTTGCTTGTGCTTTCGCAGGGGTTTGAGATTCATTTCTCAACATTATAATTTCCTTTGACACACGCAAACATACCTTCTGAAAAATCAGAAAGTAATCTGAGCATGTTTAACTTTACTTAATACTTTATTTTTTAATTATTTTAATGGGTTAGGTTTAAGCAATAACAAAGGGAGGGCCGCGCGGGGCTTGCCTCGTGTAGCGTTCGCTTAGAGCCAAAAAAGCGTAGCTGTCGGAGACAATAGAACTCAGTCGAGTTGTCAGTAGTGTAGTGGGAAGTTCATCTTGGTGAAACGTGGAAAAATGGCTAAACGGACACGGCTTTCCTTTATGAGTATTAGGTTCGCCTTCTTCGATTTGAACCAATTCAAAGCCATTGACCGTACATAACGACGCCCATACTCCCGCACTATTACCATGAGCATTGATAACAGGCATTAATGTCACTAGCGCCCAGCTTAATGCTGTTGCAAGTAACATGAAGAAGTTGAACGAGGTTCGGCGCATTATTCCAAGTCTTTATAAATTTCCCTTATTATGAGGGACTTGGAATATAGGTAAACGTAAAGATTAACAGCAAGTTAAAAAATTGAAGCTAACGCACACTCTTTTTCGTTAAATACTGGTTACAACACTAAAACTAACAAAGTAATACTCATCTCTTTGCAGCAGGCTTTCGATAAAAGAGACAATAAAAACGCCGCCTTACACCTTCCTCGAAAGAGGGTAATGTAAGGCGGCGTTTTAGAAATCGAATCTTGAGGTTTGCTCTTTGTTACCTATCTAGCAAACGTTCATGATTAACGAATTAACCGAAGATCTTGCTCCAGATGCTTGGGTTACGCTTCTCATGGTACTCTTCACGAAGGCCATCAATAGTACGAAGTTCTTGCTGTGCCGACGCTAAGTCACCTTGGTCTAGCTTCTGCTCAATGCTATCCAGTGATGCACTGATCTTTTTGAAGCCTTCCATGAAGTTGTCTTCTTTCTCGACTGGGTAAACACCCGTTTTCAGCTCTGCCACTAGCGTATCTAAACGAACGATAGGCTTTTGCATCTCTTCAATGCTTTGAGCTTCTGCCGCTTGTTTGAACGCAAGCTTCATTTCTTGCATGTTTTTCTTAAGGTCTACATTAGCAAATGCGTTGCCAGACAATACTGAAGCAGCGATTAAGCCAGATAAAAGGGTTGAGCGAGTTTTCATTGTTTCTCCAGGTGAAGCGGTGTCTTTGAAGTTAGAGCCGTCATTACTGTGGCACTTCGACTTTATTATTTTCGGCTAGTGTATACAAAAATCTTTCAGGCACAAAAATTGATTGTGTCGAAATGCAAACCCGCCGACATTCTCTTAAACAAGATCTGAATATTCTGGGATTTCATTACGACCGCGCAAGGCCAAAAAGGCTAGGAACTGCTTTGGCAAATGGGTAATCACTTTACTCGAATCTACGCCCACTTCATCTAACAATGCTGCGACTAAGTCTAAGCCACCGACATCTAAACAGAAATGCGCATCGCTGCCTGTTGTAATAAATGCACCCTTCGCTTTCGCTATTCTTGCAATCTCATAGCAGCGGTCAACACTGCCAACTCGGCTATTGCCTTTGAGTGTGGTGTTGTTGATCTCAATCGCCACGTTGTTCTCAACCGCACATTGAATAACGGCTTCGAAATCGAAATCAAAATTAGGATTGCCTAAGTGACCAAGCGCATCAATTCGACCGCCCTTAATCACATTCAACAATGCTTCTGTATGGGTAGCGACATCCGATGGGCGAAATACTGGCTCATGAAAACTCGCGATCACCCAATCCAAGTTCTTATCCACACTCGGATGAATGTCGATTTCACCCTGTGTGTTCATGATGTTTGACTCAACACCTCGAATAATTGCGACATCTTCAATAAAACGAGGGAGCACACGCTGATTGCTGAAGAACCAATAGTGTGGCGCGCCCGGCATTGATTCTGAATGATCAGTAGTACAAAACATGGCTAAACCATTTTGCTTTGCCGACTTGGCGTTTTCGATCAATGTGCTGTAAGCATGACCACTTGCGTATGTGTGGGTGTGAGTATCTACTTTGAGTTCCATGAATCAATGCCCTCTTCGCTCGGTCAAAATACGTTTTTCAGAAAGTAACTCTGAATCTCTTTCAGGAAAAGAATACTTCAGAAAATGAATGCCTAATGGCAACAATTCGGCCAGTTTATCAGCTGAAAGTGACAATTAGCACCCAAACATAAAGGTTTATTACTGGTTCATTTACACGACACGGGAATACGTGGCTAACCAGAGCCAGCCAGCGCTTGGTCTTATCTAAGTCGAACCGCACACACTCGGTAATTGCGCCAATTTTTTGCAACCTACCCAAGTTCGTCAATACTTAAACTAGCCTACAAACTGGAGTGTTAGATGAGAAGAAGACGATATCCGCTGAGTATCCACATCACTAGCCTTTTCCTAATTTTGACAACACTTGTCGGTGCGGTATTGATTTCGATAAGTTATCGGCACTCCCAAGAGCTGCTGCTAGGCACAGTGCGCGAGATCAGTAATGAGCACCGCGACAAACTGGAATCAGTATTTAAACAAGCCATTGCCCCTGTTATCACAACCTTAAATGTGATGGCGGTGAGCCCGTTTGTTGCTCATCAAGCTTCCGCTGTCGAAAAAGACTCTTGGCTTGCTTCGGTCGATATCATCTTCAAGCAAAACACCAATTTGGTCGCTCTATTTTATGGTTCTGAAGATGGTGACTTCAGAATCTTTCGTCCATTAAGCACCAATAAACAGAGAGCCGAAAACAGCGCGCCCGCTAAAGCGACCATGATGGTCAGCAGCACCAATCTAGACGGTGAAAACTTTATTACCTATCTTGATGGCGCACATCAAGTGATCAGTACTCGACAAGCAGAGAGTAAGTTCAACCCCACAACTCGTCCTTGGTTTCGTAACGCAAAGCCTGATGGCTCAATACAACTCTCTGAGCCCTATCTATTCTATTTCCTGCAAACCAATGGCATTACACTCTCTAGGCGTTCTGCCGATGGCAAGCATGTGGTTGGTGCCGACTTTACGTTGAGTTCCCTCTCTTCTCAGATCAGTGAATTAGCTTATTCTCCGCAAACCCGACTCGCCTTGTTCGATCAACATTTTAATCTTCTCGGTCAGCATCAACTTGAGCTATCAGTACCCAAGCCTGACTCCCAATCTGATGACACAAGTAAAACTGAGCAAACGAACAACCAAACGACGGGGAATCTCTCTGGCAGTGAGCAAGACCAAAGCTTCTTTAATGTGCCCAAACGTGAACAGATGGAAGCATTGAAAGCGTCCGTTATTGCGCCGCTTATCTCTGATGAAGAGAAGTTTAACCTCAATCTAAAAAACGTTGAGTACAACTTAAACACTTGGGCACTAACGCTAACGCCGGTTCAACTGACTCAAAATGTCACCTTACACTTGGCAGAAGCGACGCCACACAATGAGCTGCTCGCTGATCTTATCTCGATGCGAGACAAGCAAGTTGCGGTCGCGATTGGGATGTTGTTCATCTGCTTCGCTATCGTATGGTTTGTTGCTAATCGACTGTCTCAGCCGCTCAATACGCTGATGCAACTCACCGACAACATCGCTCGGTTCGACTTCAGGCGTACTCATTATCCCAAAAGCATGATTCAAGAAGTGGCTAACCTCGCCCACTCGATTGAGCTAATGGAACACACGCTTCATGATCTGATTACCCTACTTCGAGACACCGCCGGGAATCAGGAGTTTTCGATCTTAGCCAAGAACATTGCTCATCAAAGCTATTTAATTACCAAAGCAGAAACTATTGTCCTTTTCACTCAATCCAAAGAGAAAGACGTGTTTGATACGGCAGCCAACCTTGCCATTCTTCCTTTTAAGGCCGACATCAATGACTTCATCAAACACACGCCTTGGTTGCTGTGTCAGCTTAAATCTGGTGAGACGATCCATTTGAACAGAGAAGACAATGTTCTCAACTATTACCAAGATTCGATCTTCAATTCAGACCTGTACCTATTTCCACTATTAAACCGAGAGAAACTGTTGGTAGGGATTGTGGCAATTGGCTATGAGAGACCAATTACCAAGATGCAGGCAGACAAGCACGCCTTTTTAAGAGAGTTGCTCAGCTTTGCGGAAATAGCGAAAGACAACATCGACCAAATGCAGCAACAAAAAGACATGCTTAATGCCTTTATTGAGCTGATTGCATCGGCGATTGATACCAAGTCACCTTATACGGGCGGGCATTGCCAACGAGTGCCTGAGCTCACCAAATGGCTAACTCAAGCAACCATAGATGATGACCGCTATTACCCGCAATTCTCATTGGACAGTAAACAGTGGGAAGAGTTGATGCTCGCCGCTTGGCTTCATGACTGCGGCAAGGTGACCACGCCTGAATATGTGGTAGATAAGGCAACAAAACTGGAAACCATTTACGACCGAATCCACGAAGTGCGAATGCGTTTTGAGTTGTTGAAACAGCAAGCGGAAACCGATTACTGGAAAGCGATGGCGAACGGTGCACTACAAGAAGAACAACTCAAAATACTCGAACAAAGCCTGTCTGAACTGGATGAGGAGTTTGCCTTCGTTGCTGAGTGTAATCTTGGCGGCGAATCTATGACGGAAGAGCAGCTAGAACGCTTAGATCAAATAGCCAAACGCCAATGGAAACGTACACTGGATGATCAATTGGGTTTGTCTTGGTCTGAAAAAGAGAGATTTAACACCCAAAAAGAGTCGGTTGAGAAAGAGAGAACTGAGCCAACAAGTCAGGAAAAGGGTTTGCCTGTCATGGAGCCTCTGCTTGCAGACAAACCGGAGCATAAAATACCTTGGGACAATGGCTTTAACCCTGCCGATGTATGGCAAGAAGCGTTTGTACTTAAGCCCGGAGAAGTTAAATACAACCAAGGTGAACTGCACAATTTGAAAGTACGCCGTGGTACGCTAAACGATGAAGAACGTTTCATGATCAACGATCATATTATCCAAACCTTCACCATGCTCAACAAGTTGCCTTACCCGCCTTACCTTCAAAACATTCCGGATATCGCCAGCGGACACCACGAACGTATCGACGGTAAGGGATACCCAAGAGGCTTAAACGAAGACCAGTTACCTCTGCCGTCCAGAGCAATGGCAATTGCTGATGTCTTTGAAGCGCTCACCTCTAGTGATCGCCCTTATAAGAAAGGTAAACTCTTAAGCGAATCACTCAACATCATGACCGACATGGCCACCAGCGGTCATATCGATCCCAAGTTGTATTTACTGTTTTTGGAAAACAAAATCTACGATAAATACGCTGAGCGATTCCTAGAAATGAACCAACGCTGCGAGATTGACCCGCACGAACACATCGACCGAGTAAAAGAATACATACGCTCATTGTTCTAAGTTTTAAATTAACCATTCAGAGGATAAGCCATAATTCAATGGTTAGCTTTTAGCTGCCGAGTCCAATACCGCAACGTCCACTACAGTCGCTACAGCCACTGTGGTGTGCGGTTTTTGTTTGGCTTTCGCCTTGCTGTGTCTTTTTGCCAGCAATGTATTGGTGATGCTCGCCACGACAATCAGGTTAATGCCAATCATCTGCTGTGTAGAAAACACATCATCAAAGAACAAGCCCTGCCAAAGCGCGCTAAACAGCATGTTAGTAAAAATCAGAGGTGCCAACTGGGAGCCACTGTCTGCAAGCTTATACGCCTTGGAACGGAAGATTTGGGTATTGATGGTAAACAGTGCAAGACCAAGTGATCCGAGAACAATCCAGCGTAAATCGTCAAAAGACAGTAACGCCGACACGAAGCCTTTTTCAGCACTTTCAAGCACATCGGGCACCGCAGAAAGTGAAGTAAACACCACCATTGGTATCACAATAATTGCCGCGACTAAAAAGGTCCACGCGTTAAGCTCTGCCGGAGTCAGGCTGGTTTTAGACGCTCGGTACAAACTCACTTGCGAGCCAGAATTAAATACCCCCGCGAGAAGCCCAAGCAGAAGCGCAGGTCTAAAGAACTCCGAACCCAACTCAAACTGCGACCAATCCCCCGCCATCATCACTACGCCAACAAAGGTGACAGCTAAACACACTATCGTCGTTGTATGAATCTTGGTTCTAAATATTAACTTTTCTAACAATGGAATAAACAGAGGCCCCGTACTGAACAACACAACCCCTTCAACAAGCGTTAAGGTTTGCAGTGAAGTAAGGAAACACCACTGACACGCCACCATAAAGATCGCCCGCATCACCAAAGGTTTCCACATTTCTCGTGTCGGCTTGCTGATTTTGTAAAAGGTCAGGAAAAGAAATAAAAACAGACTGGGTAACAAAAAACGCACAAAACTGAGTAACGAAGTGGGCATCACTTCAGACAGATACTTGGCCATTAAGCCGCTTAAAGACAAACTGAACGTCGACAACAACATGAAAGTCGTCGCCTTGGTAATATCAGACATAATTATCACCTCCTATGACACCTATTTTAGAAGCGTGACGTGATGAAAAATAGCGAGTAATATTAACCATAACTGTAAGGAAAACTTACCAATGAAGAAACTCGTCCCGCTTAAATCCGTTTATGCGTTCATCGCTGTAGCTGAAACAGGCAGCATGACCGACGCTGCTCGAGTGTTGTATGTCAGTCATTCTGCAGTAAGCCAAGCCATCAAATCATTGGAGCAACTGGTCAATAAGCCGCTGTTCCAACGTGTCGGCCGTCGTGTTGTTCTAAATTCCGCAGGTAAGCGATATTATCGTAAAGTCGCGCCAGCACTGGAACAGGTGATAGAAGCCACCGAAGAGCTTGCCAGAACGCCTAACGACCACCGCATTACCCTCAACATGGTCAATTCGCTCGCGATGCACTGGTGGATCCCACGAGTTCCCGACTTCCAAGCTTTCGCTCCCTCACTTGATATCCGTATTTCGACGCTAACTGGCCCTTTCGATATTGAACAGGAAGGGGTCGATGTTGCGCTCGTACATGGCAAGCCCAATGAGTGGGAGCAATATTACAGCGAGAAACTGGCCGACGATGATCTGGTCTTGGTGTGCAGCCCTACTCTATTAAAAAACCAGACCGGATTGAGCGTCGAGCAACTCGTCAAACAAAACCCGACCATTGGCGTTTTTAACCTCAGGCGGCAACACGACTGGCAAGTGTGGTGCGACAATTACCAAATTCCACTGCCCACATTCCATAGCAATCTGACGTTCGATGTCTCCATTCAAGCGGTGCAAGCTTCAATTCGTTCGTTAGGCGTACTAGTAACGCATCGCTTGTTTGTGAAAGATGATATCAGCCATGGGATGCTTGTCGAATTGGGTAAACCGGTTGCTAACCCGCACCAAGATTTTTACTTTGTTTGCCCAAAAAACAAATTAAAACAAGAAAGTGTGCTAAAACTGAGAACATGGTTAAGACATGAATTCACACGCTCAGAGACAGCACTGAACAATGACATTCAAGAGCAAGACCAAACTATCAATCAATAAGCGAGTGACAGCTCAGCAAGCTTACAAGAGGCCATTATGATTATTACCACCACACAATCAGTCGAAGGCAAGCGCATTGTCGATTACAAAGGGGTTATTGCCGGAGAAGCCATTCTAGGGGTGAACGTTTTCAAAGATATGTTTTCAGGAATTCGTGACTTTGTGGGTGGACGTTCTGGCACCTACGAGAAAGAATTAGAAAAAGCACGCAACTACGCATTCAAAGAGTTGGAGCAAAAAGCGATTGAAGCGGGTGCCAACGCGGTGGTAGGTGTCGATATAGATTATGAAGTATTAGGGACGGGTAATGGCATGTTGATGGTATCAGCGAGCGGCACGGCGGTTGTCGTCGCTTAATCGCCTAGTCGCTCAATCGCTTGGTCACTTAGTCACTTAGTCACTTAGTCACTTAGTCACTTAAGATCTCAACACATGAGCACTTGGGCACATAAGATGTTGAGCACTTAATCTATTAAGCTATTGAGCAATCAGGCAGCCTAATGAAAACTCGTTCCAACCCTTTGATGACTAGCCACCAAAGGGTTAGAACAGTTATAAGCTGATACTTAGCTTGATGTTACTCGTGCAACCTTTTGCCCGGAGAGCATGTCATCAAACGAGGCAACTCTCGCCAAGAATGCACCTTTATTTTCAGGTAAGATAGAACTTGCTAAAGGTAAGTTCGCTTTCATCGAATCCACCGCTCTTCCACGCACCAGCACTTCAAAATGCAAATGCGGCCCGGTTACGCGACCAGTCGTGCCAGACAACGCAATTTTCTGCCCACGCTTAACCTGTTGCCCCTTCTTAACCAAGAATCGGCTCAAGTGCAGATAGCGAGTTTTGTAAACGCTGTTATGCTCAATCACTATGTATTTCCCCGCATACGGGTGGTTACGAATAGCAATAACTCGACCATCACCGGTTGAATAAACTGGCGACCCTACGGGTGTTGCGAAGTCAGTACCATTATGCGGAGATATACGTCCGGTCACTGGGTGCTTACGGTATGGGTTAAATGGCGAAGTAATTCTTCGGAATTGTTTGTCTATTGGGTAGCGATTGAACGCTTGCTCAAGGCTGTTACCCTCTCTGTCGTAGAAGCGTCCATCTGAAGCAAGAAACGCGGCCACTTCCTTACCTCGTAACCTAATCGATATGCCCTGGATCTCTGTTTTTCCTGTTAGATGGTCGCCTGTGTATTGCTCATTGACCAACACATTAAACTCATCGCCCGCTCTTAACTGCTTTGAGAAGTTAATCTTGTCTCTTAACGTTCGAGTAATATTGGCGATCTGGGCGGTTGTTAATCCCGCTTTGTATGCTGACGTTGAAAAACTGCCATGAACGGTGCCCGTATAGAGCTTTTCTTTCCATTCGCCAGGCATTTCATGGAATTGGTAATTAAAGCTTCCATCATCATTTCGAGTAAAGGCTGCTTGCTCAACCAAACTCTCGTGATAAATCAGCTCCACAAGCTGTTTTGAGTCACTATCCAAAAGCAACTCTAGATGGTCACCAGGTTTTATTGTGTCGAGTTTCAAAGACTCCAGATCCGCTTCCATCACCTTTTGAACGGTTCCATATGGCAGTTGCCATGACGAAAAGATGTTGCTTAGCGTATCGCCAACTTTCACAAAATAATGGACCTTAACCAAAGAGTTGGGAGTCGCTTGCGAGTCGATGACTTCCTTATCATTAGGTTGAGAACCTTGGTAAGGTGTTATTTTGATAGAGATTTCTGGTGCTGGTTTGGAGTGAAAAGAGAGCAAAGCAGCAAGGGAAAATGCGCTGATCGCAGTAACGATCAGACCAATACGGAGGAACTTCATAAAATACTTAGCGGTTATAACGAGGAACTTAGAAAGTGTTATAACATAACAATTAAATCAAAAAAATAAATGAAATGTAAGAAACCATAGCGCGATAGGTGTGAAAGTATGGTGAGCATGCAAAGCCCACCACCTTAGTTAACACGGATCTTTACCTCATATTACTCTTCACGAAGTACTTCGAAGCGTTCTAAGCCTCGCAGCATCTCAAAGTCCGGCTCTTCAGTTAGCAGCTCTCTCATGGACCCACTGGCTTCAATAGCGCGCTCTAAGTCATCGATAGCTTGACCTTCAGCCCCTAATCGAGCATAGGCGCAAGCACGTTGATACAAGGCATGAGCATTTTGGTCATCGACTTCTAATACACGGTTACAAAGACTCATTGCCCAGTGGTATTCCTGTATATCCATAGCAGCGTCAGCTTTGGCAGTAAGTGCTTCTAAATCTCCAGGACGAACCTTCAGTATTTCATCGTAGATTTCAATTTTTTGCTCTGCCGTTTGTGCGTTCTGTGCTCTCAACCATAGGTTATGAATCTCATTGATAATTTCAATTTCGCGGTTGTTGTCGGAAATGATTCTGGTCTTGCGCTTAAGATCCCGTTCAAGAACATTAAACTTCTTCTCATAGTCTTGAGCGATAGAATTAAGTCGCTTATCAGCCATGTCTTGAGTTGTGTGTTTAAGCTCTTTGATGGATTGCCAACCCACCAGCGCGATAAGAGAGGCCACACCAGCAATAATGTAGAAGAAGTAGGTTACGGTTACATTGGCGTAATTCAGAGACTTGTCTGCCACAGTCAGTTCCCGGTCAGTCATCTGAATGGTCAAGCGTCTTTCAAGATCCTGCTGTTCCATTCGAAGCTGCTTCAACTCATCCAAGATATAGCGTTCCATCAGCGGTCTATCCAAATACTCTTGTTCCGAGTACTTAACATCTTCGCTTGCAAAACTCATCGTGCTGAACACCGAGATAACTGCAACCAATAAGATTCGAAGCATTATACATTCCTTATATGTTTATATTTAGACTAACTGTATCTCGTAATAGGCATACAAGCTAGGAAGTCGACAAGTTTGCTATGTCCATATTGGAATTAACACTCTAAAACATCATTGATAATTATAAAACACCTGAAGCAACATCATTAATTTCTAAATTATAAAAATACCGCGTAATACTGTTCTATATGATTAATTCGCGATGCGAATATACCGAAAAATGGTTTATTGCATCGAGATGAATCTTATATTAATAACGATCAGAACGAGGTTAATTTGAATAATCCACGATACGATTTAGTAAGCCGTGTACTGCACTGGGTAATGGCTTCTGTAATCATCTATGCAACGATCGCAGGGTATGTGATGCACTATGTCACCAGTCATCCAGAGCTGTTTTCTTTTCTGTCAGTGCTCAACATGTCATTGGCGACCGTTGCGACGCCACTGCTTGTGGTTCGTTATATCTGGAGCCACTTTCGCTCGTCGCCAAGCATGCCAACCTCTGTGCCTGAAGGGCAAAAATGCGTTGCCAAGCTTGCACACTCTTTGATGTATCTTGTGATGTTTATGGTTTTCAGCACCGGCTACTTAATGCTAAAAGAACCGTACTCTTTATTTTGGTTAGTGAGCGTAAATAATCTAATTACCGACTCTGCAATCAACGGCTTCTTTTTCTATTTACATCGTGCCAGTTGTATTGCCCTAGCCTGTTTAATTGTGCTGCATATCAGTGCCGCACTTAAACATCACTTTGTCTCTAGGAACTATGTATTGAAGATGATGCTCTAGATTCAAAGAATTCAAGACAATTTGCACAAACAACAAAAAAGCCATAGCATGTTCGCTATGGCTTTCTTATTTCAATTTGATTACTTGGTTTGAGTATCAATCATCACTTGCCAGTATTCACATTTAGCCAAGAACTCTTTTAAATAAAGCTCTGGGTTAGCAAGTTTCTCACCGCCTTTAACATCAGCACCAGTCACACGCCAAAAGCCACGAGTGACCAAGTTTCGATGATAAATAAAATCGTTGAGTTCATTAGCCTTCAAAGGAAGTTGTTCACCAAACGTATTTTCGTAGCGGCTCAGAGTCGAGGCTTGTTCACTTGGCTTCTCACTTAAAAAGGTATCCAAATCCAAACCTAATGACTGTTGCTGCTCTTTTGATAGGGCTTTAGCTAATTTAGAGATCACACTGAACAGAGCCAACTCAACTTTTTGAGACGCTAATAACGATGCACCTAAAAGTGCATGTTCGTTGGAAATATGTTGTTCTGTTGATGAAACGGTTGCTGTTGTCACTGTGTTAACCTCAAATAATCATAACGGGTGTTACTGAACTGGATAGAGTCTTTTCACTAAGCTGAATCTTATTCTTGTTATTAAGAAGAATCTTGCAGCTAAGCAGAGCCTTTCGACTAAGCAGAATCTTTTAGCAGAACACGGTCAGCATCAATAATGGTGAAGCCTGATGCATCTTCATTCTTTTCGACTTGCACTAAACCTTTAAAACCAATCTGCGACAGCTTCTTCGCAAGTTGATCTGGTGCTGTTTCAAAAACAACATTCATAAAAGGTAAAGACTCAGCATCAACAAAACCATGCTCGTTAAACAGTTCCATTGCTTGAGATAAATGGTCTGAGTCGGTTAATTCGATAATTTCTACAACTTCTTCCAACAACATTTTCGATTCCATATTCGCCAGAAAGTGACTGACACAAGCCGGTTCTTTTTGCTTGCATACATCCCGATGCCCTAAGACACCCCTTTAGTAGTAGGGAGATCATAACATATTAATAATCGTAAAATATGTTTTATTTTCCCTAAGCTACTGGGAATAATAGAAAAGAATAGAAATTGGTGAAACATAAGCAACACCAATTCATAGTATCGATAACGGTAAACCTGATTTGAGGTGATCAGGCAACCGTTACTTGAGAATCGCCCGTTTCTACAATCGATTCTTGTAACAAGCCAGCATAAATACCATTGTGTGCCACCAGCTGTTGATGATTACCTTGCTCAACAATTTCACCCTTTTCCAACACCAAAATCGTATCTGAGTGACGAACGGTACTCAAACGGTGTGCAATCGCAATCACGGTTTTTTCCTTGAAAAGGCGCTGCATTGCTTTTTGAATCAGGTCTTCAGTGATTGAATCTACCGAACTGGTCGCCTCATCAAGCATCATCAATTGACCACCCTGTGCAACCGCTCGAGCGAACGAGATAAGCTGCGTTTGCCCTACAGACAAGTTAGAGCCGTTCTTTTCCAAGTGGAAGTCATAACCTTGTGGCAATTGTTCAATAAACTTATCGGCATAAACATAGCGCGCCGCCTGTTCAACCTCAGTTCTAGATAGATGCGTTTTGCCCAGCGCGATATTGAATTGGATGGTCTCTTCAAATAAGTGCACGTCTTGCATCATCATTGAGAACAAATGAGCAGAGTCTTCACTTGAGATCTGTGACAGCTCTATTCCATTCAACAAAATGCTGCCTTCATAGTCTTGGTAGGCTTTAGAGATCAGACGCAGAATCGTCGACTTGCCCGAGCCCGTCGAACCCACAAGCGCGATTTGATGCCCTTTCTCCAATACAAACGAGACATTCTTTAGAACGTAGGGAGAGTCGTCTTTGTAGCGGAAGCTTACGTTCTTAAACTCTAGGCTCACAAACTGTTCAAGCTGCTTCTCAACCTTGTTAGATGACAACAGGTTGCGCCCTTCTTCTTCAGTCGGCTCAACAAACAGCTCTTCAATATGGTCAAACGCTGCAAATGAACTCTGAATCGAAGCGATCTGCGAAGTAAAGTCACGAATCGGAACAAACACTTTCTCTAAGGTGTTGATGAACGCAATCAGCACACCCAAGGTGAGCGCCCCTTTTAACACTTGCTCAGAGCCATACCAGATCATAATCGCGATAGTGATGGAGGTGATGCCAGAGATAAACGAGAACAAAATCGCATCGTATTTATTGATCTTCTTCTGCGCTCTTAAAAACTCATCGGTATAGCCTTGGTAGCGTTGCTCGACTTGCTCTTCCGCTCGGTACATCTGAACGGTTTTCATGCCAAATAAGACTTCTTGTAAAAAGCCAATACCGCGAGCGAGAGAAGAACGAGTCACCTTATAGAGAGCACGAAGTCGGTTTCGTACATAAACCGTCAAATACATCACTGGTGGCATAATGATCAATACAATCATCGTTAACTGCCAATCAATAAAGAACATCATCACTAACAGAGCAATGGTATTGATGCTGTCTTTAACTAGCCCGACAACCGACTGAACAAACGTCTCGCCGATGGTTTCCAAGTCACTGGTTAATCGTGAAAGCGTTACCCCAATCGGTGTGTTATCAAAATAGCTGCGCGGTAGTTTGAGCACGCGAGCAAACAATACTGAGCGCATGTCAGTTATCGTGTATTGCCCGGTTTTACGTAGGTTGTACGAATAGGTGGTATCCACCACATAGCTCGCCACCAGCACGGCAACGAGATAGAAGACGTACTCGAGCAGTCCATCCATATCCCCGTGACTCAGGTGAACATCGATCACTTGAATGATCAACCAAGGGAACAACAAGCTCGTGATGACAGAAAGAGGAAGCATAGCGATGCCCAGAATCGCAGAGCCTTTGTATTTCTTAGCAAACTTAAAAAAGTGCTTGAGGTACTTGAGATCAACACGTTTTAACATGCTGCTGCCTCCGTTTCATTCTGCTGTAGTTGCCATGTATCGTAATAGTAATCACAGGTTTTCAATAACGTGGCGTGGTCGCCCTTCGCGATCACTTTACCTTCGTTCAACACGATGACTTCATCCATATATTCAAGGGCATTAACGCGGTGTGAAACCACAAGAACCGATTGATTTTCCAAACGTTTAAACAAACCTTCCAAGATCTTACGTTCTGTTTCATAGTCGACAGCCGATAGAACGTTATCCATGATGATCAGGTCGGTGGGTTGCAATAAAGCACGCGCAATACTTAAGCGCTGCTTCTGACCACCTGACAACATGATCCCTTTCTCACCGACTAAGGTTTGATCGCCGTGTTCAAAACGTGTCACATCACTAGCCAACTGGCTGAGCTCTAGCACTTCATCAACCTGACTCTTTGCCAAATCGGTATCTAGGCTACCAAAGCGGATATTGTCTTCGACGGTTGCTGAAAACAGGTAAGGGTCTTGAGTCACGGTTTTCACGTAACGGCGTAAGTCACTGCGTGAGAAGCTAGTGACATCTCTTTCACCAAGGAAAACAGAACCTTGTGGTACATCCAAGTGGTGGTTTAAGCAGTTCACTAATGTCGTTTTACCCGCTCCGATCCCGCCTAACACACCCACTTTCTTACCTGCTGGAATATCAAAGCTGATGTCATCGAGAATCACGCGTTCTTCACCTGAATAGCTGAAGCTGAGGTTGCGAACAGAAAACGTTTTTCCCTTCAGTGATTCAACATCTAGTTCAGTCAGCTTATCTTCATCAAGCTCCGGGACTTTGGCATTAAGAATGGTTTGTGCACTTTGAATACCTACCATGCCACGCTGATAAATGGTCGCGATTCTGCCAAGTTGCATCAATGGCATAGCGAGCAAAACCGAGTAAGTCAGAAAGGCGGTAATCTCACCAAGTGTGAGTTCCTGTCTCATTAACATGTAGCCACCAAGCCCAAGAATGATGATTTTCATCAGGTCATTGGCGTAGTCGAGTACCGGCATAAAGAAGACTTGAATGCGTGTAATTTTAAGGCGGCATTCAAGCAATAACTGGTTCAGCTTTTCAGTTTCGGCTTTCACCCAAGGTGACATCTGCTGGCTCTTAATCAAGTCAATCCCAGACAGGTAACTCATTAGTTGAGCAGACAGGTTTTGTAGACGCTTCATGTGCTCTAAATGCAGCGTTTTCATACGCTTGAAGCCCACACGGAAAATCACAAAAGCGATTGAGATAGGAATGATCGAATACAGTGTGAGTTCTGGCGATATGCGCCACATGTAAAGAGGCGTCAACGACAACGCAAGCAAGGCATTGAAGAACTGCAAGAAGCCGACACCAAACAGCAGTCGAATGCCACTAAGGTCATTGTTGATAATCGAGATCAGTCGACCCGAAGCAAAGCGTTCGTGAAAGCTGCTCGGTAAGCGATTCAACTTTTGTAGAAGTGTACTTTTAAGTGCGGCCTCTGTAATTCGCCCCGGATTAAGCGCATAGATACGAGACAGAATTCTCACCACCACCATGGCAACCGACATCCCGACCACAATCCAAACATAGGTTTGAAGCTGTTGGTGGCCAGTTGAAGAGGAATCATCAATCAAATCTATCGCCAATTGGATATAACGAGGGATCTCTACTTGTAACCAGTTGACGAGAAAGATGAACACAATCGCCAATAAGTACGAGGTGCGATTCATGCGCAGATAATGGGCAATAAACTGTCTTTTATTCATAGTATTCTTTGTTTAGGGCAGGCTCACAGCGAGATTTAACGATATAACCGGGCAGTTAAGCTAGATAGGTTCATCGCTGAGGTAAAGATACATCAAAAACACTTAGTTGACAATATCAACCATATTCAATAATTAGTTTCCGCTATTAAATTTTAGCATTGCTAGAAACAATTTTGCCGCCAAAAGTGGCGGCAAATAAATAGCTTAGCAGGCTAGTATTGATAACGGCTAAAGCATCTCTTTGGCAATCAAATGCAGCAAAAAGGTTTCACGTTCAATACTCATGCCCTTCTTAGGGCTCTCTGCCATGGTCTTTTCGTTATGAGCGATCGCTTCATGGATATTCATCCACACCGGTTTCATCCCGTTTTTCACTTCATAATCTTCGTAAGCCGTTTCACCAAGCTCACGATCGATCTTGCATGAGTAGCAGTAAGAAATCATGTGCATCATGTCTGCATCATCTTTGTACCAAGGACGAAACTCTTCAAAAATGCCGAACGGCTTGATGCTATGGATATTCTTCGCGCCAGTCTCTTCTTCGAGTTCACGAACCATACCTGCGATCACATCTTCCCCTTCATCCAAACCACCACCAGGAATGGTGTAGTCGTGATAACGCTCTGTATACAGCATCAGAATGTCTTCACCATCTAACACAATGGCACGGGCAGCGTTGCGCTTATAGACCGTTTTATTGTCTAGATGGTCGATATCAGGATGGATGGTTGTTTTTAGGTGTCTCATGATTCTGACTGCTCTACTGAATTTGGCGGCATCATATCATAATCATCAATAGATTCGAGGTTCACAACTGCTAACCAGAACGGATCGGACGGGGATATTCCTACGGTAACTTGAATCCACTTAGCTTGATCTAACACTCAAAAAGTCGTTAAACATGAAGAAATATCAACCTATTTCAATATCTTGACCAAATTAGGACAACCTTTTCTGAAATCTAAAATATACTAATTTCATAGAGCTTCTCATTTGGTTCTGTAGAACTTAACGCATTCGATTATAGAGTTATCACGTAGGAGATAGACATGAAGAAAATTGGTTTGATGGCTGTATGTGCCGTTGTATTAGGCGGTTGTGCAAACGACTATGCAGAATATAGCGAGGGCCAACGTGTTTCAGTCGCTAACCCAGCAGCGGTTTATTGTGTTCAACAAGACGGTGAATTAGACACGGTTACTGAAAACAATCAGCGTACAACTTACTGTGTATTCGATGACGGCGAGCGCATTGAACAGTGGGAGTACTACCGCAATAACCATGAGCAAGATTCAGAAAACCAAAGTTAATCACTGTAAAAAACACATGAGCCTTCTGGCACAATGTTATGGGCGATGATTACGTTCGAGCGGTTAAAAACATCGCTGAAGAAGGCACTGAGCTTCTAGCTTACTGTCTGATTGCCTTTGCGAGTTTAAAGACCGTTATTGGCATCACGAGAAAGAAATAATCACCTATCGCCACCAGCGATGTGTGTGATCCGATTCCGGATCTAAATAACGATTCAATAAAGTCAGGTTAGTATCTAGTAGAGCTAGGTATTCCCTGACTTTTTTTACATCGGTACCCACTGAAGTCTGCTGGATACAGCGCTCCAATGCTGGGAGTAAACTCTCCACAATGTCAAAGTCAGATGAACGTCCAACGAGCTTTTTGGCAGTGATCAATGCTTCCAAAGACAGTCTTTCTGGCTCTCGTCTAACCAACTCTAAATCTCGCTTAAATGCGCCCGCACAAACACCTTCAAGATAAACTCGGTAGGTCGTCAGTACATCCATCAACAGAAACAATTGCCCTTGAGCACTTTGATGTGGGTATGGCACCGCAACATGAGCATCCAACCTGCGATCTATTTGCAGCTCACCCCCAAGTGCGGAACACTTCTCGACGAGAACTTTAAGCAAACCTTGCTCGTCCATGAGCGATTGAATCTCAAATATACGTTGTAAGTGGTAGTCATTCGAAACGAATGTCACTTGCACACTTTGCCCACGAGTAAACAGCCCGCTTGCAATCATCTCTGAGGCCAAGTTCTGTATGTTCTCGACAGTGTTGGTCGAATACTGCTCGAGCAAAATCGCCCCTAAAGAAAACGGATGTTCACGCTGCTTTTCAAGCTTTCTAAAGTACTGGTGCATCGCATCGGCTTCAGACAGTGTTTGCCCTTTTGTTACCCCACCACAAAATGCTACCGCAGTTTGCTGATTCGACTCTTCTGCCAAAGGCTCCGCCAGATACTCAACCAAAGCATCAACTCGACTGGTTCCTTCATCAGTCAATTTATTCTCATTAAGTCGCTTACCCAGCACAATAAGGAGGTGATTAGTGCTCATTTTATGTTCAAGTCTCGTTTTGGGGATTAGATGGAGTGAATTATGTATACAATACTTGTTAACAAAAGTATTTTGAAATTCTTATATGTTGCTCGCAATAATGCTCACTATTGATAGCGACATCTTAGGTAATACAAGAATAGACGTGTTGCTTTACAGCAAACATAGCACGCTCTTGTATTTCATCGCTCTATGCTTGTTAGCACTGGTCGATAAAAGAGCCCTTTCAATCAATGAATACGCTCAATCGCATAACTATTTCACCCAAAGAACAGGTTCACTCAAAGAAGTGCAACTAACTAAATACAAATTTTACACAGAGTTCGTCCATCGAACCGTCTTCACAGGAAGTTACTATGCTGTCTATTTTCGATATCTACAAAATTGGGGTTGGGCCATCCAGCTCCCACACAAATGGACCAATGATCGCTGGGTTTAACTTTACCCAAAAAATTGATGCTCAGCTTAAGCAAGTGAAGCGTATTCAAATCGACTTATACGGCTCGTTATCATTGACGGGTATTGGTCACCACACAGACAGAGCGACCTTGTTAGGTTTGCTAGGTAACCGCCCCGACACCATTAAAATCACCAGTGCTAACCAAGCAATGCGTAAGGCGATTGAAGATAAATCTCTATTGGTTAGCGGTAACCATGAAATTTATTTCGATGTAGAAAGCGATCTGCTCTTCCACAAGACCAACCTTCCGTTGCATGAAAATGGTATGACTATCTCTGCCTTTGACGAAAGCGGCAGCCTTCTGGATATGGAAACCTACTACTCGATTGGTGGTGGCTTTATCGCAACCGCTGATGAGCTACAAAACGGCAAACAGGAAGCAGAAACTCAAGTTGAGTTCCCTTTCTCTTCTGCTGATCAGTTGCTTGAACTATCCGAACAACAAGGACTGAGCCTTGGTGGCTTAATTCTACGTAACGAAGTTTCATTCCAAGGTATGGATGTGATTGACCAGAAAGCCGACCAAATTTGGAAGGTGATGTCTCTGTGTATGCAGCGTGGCTTTGACACGGAAGGCATCCTTGATGGCGGCCTAGAAGTCACTCGTCGAGCACCTGCTCTGCTTAAAAAGCTTGAAGCGAATGCCTCGATTGAAAACGATCCAATGGAGATCATGGATTGGATTAACCTATTTGCCTTTGCCGTGAGTGAAGAGAATGCAGCGGGCGGTCAGGTCGTGACATCACCTACTAATGGTGCGGCTGGCGTTATTCCTGCGGTTTTGATGTACTACCATCGTTTCGTCAAAGAGCTAGACACTAAGCAGCTTAAAGACTTCTTGGCTGTCTCTGGTGCAATCGGCATCTTATACAAAACCAACGCTTCGATTTCTGGCGCAGAGGTAGGTTGTCAGGGTGAAGTCGGCGTTTCTTCATCAATGGCCGCAGCAGGCCTAACTGCCCTACGTGGTGGTAGCAACGAACAGATTTGTATTGCCGCTGAGATCGCGATGGAACACTCACTGGGCATGACATGCGATCCGATCGGCGGACTTGTTCAGGTGCCATGTATCGAACGTAACGCAATGGGTGCAATGAAAGCCATCAATGCATCGCGCATGGCGTTGAAACGTACCAGCAAGTGTCTTATCTCGTTAGACAAGGTTATCGAGACCATGTATCAAACAGGTAAAGACATGAACAAGAAGTACCGTGAAACTTCTCTAGGCGGCCTAGCCGTGATCCACATGGCACCACCTTGTGAATAAAAGACAGGAACACGAGTGGAGAAAGCCTCTATAGAGACAGCATTCTTGTAAACTTAGTTTTCAATATCTCAACAAAGCCAGCCACCAAGCTGGCTTTTTTATTGGCTAAAGCCCAACAGCTAATTGAAAGTGATACTCACTCAAAATAACTTACAGAATGACTACCTCTAACTTTCCCTTTATTAGTTCATTACTTAGCCACAAATGATGATGGCTAAATTTCATACCGCCATGCATCCACTTGCAAAATCTAACGTTGCAAATCTCATTCATGAGAAATATGAATGCACTCATAAGAAAAGATATATCGAGTATAGTTCTGTTTGGGACAGATGTTTCAGTTTATGTATTACTACTAATGATATTATAATCGGGTAATTACACTACATATTAATACAAACGTGAGAATAAAATAATGTGGAATAGATTAAACAAATCAATGATGTTCTGCCAAATGATGTTCGGACTTTCGTTCTATGGCGTCATGGTGATCTTGACTCGTTTCTTCCTTGAAGATCTGAACTACAATGAAGCCGACACCATGATGGTTGTTGGTGCTTTCTCTGCAATCGGACCGCTATTTGCTATCGCAGGTGGCTTTATCGCCGACAAGTTTTTAGGCGCTTACCGATCTTTAACCATTGCCTTCCTAGGGTTCGCAAGTGGTTACGTTCTACTGGTACTTGGTGCAGCAGCAACCAATGTTCCGATGGCATTATGTGGTATTGCGTTAGCAAGTTATGCACGTGGTTTGATGTCCCCTTCTTACCCAAGTCTTTACAAACGCACGTTCAAAACTCAAGAAGATTTTGAGAACTGCTACCCAATCAACTACTCAGTAAACAATATTGGTGCTCTGTTAGGCCAATACCTGTTCCCAATGCTAGTACTTGTTGTTGGTTTCCACGGTGGTTTCCTTCTTTCAGCGGTTCTAGCCGGTGCTGCGCTTCTGATGATGATCTTTGTTCGCAAAGGCCTTGTTGAAGCAAGTGCTGAAATCGACCAAAAACCAGTAAGCACTAAAAACTGGGCAGCGTTCCTTGGTCTTTCTGCCGCTATGATTGGCTTGGTATTCTTCATGTTCTCGAACATGGATATTGGCCAAAACATCGTATACGCAATTGGCGGTGCAGCAATCGTCTACTTTGTTTCTTTGATGTTGAAATCGAAGAAATCAGACATGCTGAAAATGGGCACTATTTTAATCATCACATTCCTGACGACATGTTTCTTCGTGTACTACGGTCAGATGATGACTTCGATGACAATGGTAGCGATCAACACAATGCGTGGCGATCTATTTGGTTTTATCCCTGTTGCACCTGAAGCTTCAATGGCAATGAACCCACTATGGTGTATGGTTGCTGGTCCTATCATCGCGGGTATCTTCTCTAGCCTAGAAAAGAAAAACATTAACTTCTCAACTGCAACCAAAGTCGGTTTCTCTTTCATCCTTACGGCTATCGCTTTCGGTATCCTTACGATGGCAGTAACGACAGTTGGTGACGATGTTCTGATCCGCCCAGAAGTCTTCCTAGCGATTCACTTCTTCCTAGCATTCGGTGAAGTGATTGTAGGTTCAATGGTTGTAGCCTTCATCCTGTCTGTTGCACCTAAGCACATTGAAAACTTCTCAGTAAGCTTGTTCTCTGTTGCTATCGCACTATCAGGCATTGTTGGCGCGGTATTCTCAACGTCTATTGCACTAGAGAAAGGTCAAGAGATCACACAAGAGATCGTGCAAACGGTTTACGGTGATTACTTCCAAATGCTGACTGTTCTTGCCGTCGTGATGGTAGGTATCGCAATGGCAGCATCGTTCATTATTCGTAAGATGCTAGAAGCTGCGAAAGCCGCTGAAGAAACGATTGAACTAGAGCAAGCAAACAGCTAATTCTGTTCGCTGAGTCAAACCAATCCTAAGAGCCCTTTAGTTTTCTAAAGGGCTCTTTTTTGTAGGATCCGTTTCTCAATAGGATCTGTCGTATAAGTTAGGTAGTACATGTGTAAATAAAAGTAAATGATAACTATTAGTATTGAGTGTTTTTTAGTTCAGGATTATGATGTGGAAATCCAAATCTAAGAGAGCCTTATATGAGCAAGCCTAGCCCTATCACATTAACCGTTACTCAAACCTCAACAATTACTCCAAACATGCAGCGCATAACGCTTAGCGGTGAGGGATTAAGTAAATACCCAACAGAATGTGCCGGCGGCTACATCAAGCTTTTATTCTCGCCACTTGGCACGACTGATTTAAGCCAGCTAAACGAAGGTGAGCGCCCAACCATGCGTACCTACACCATTCGTCAGTACAATCCTGTAGAGCAGTGGATTGAAGTCGATTTCGTTCGTCACATCACTAAAGATTTGCAGTGTGGCTTTGCTGCAAGGTGGGCAATGAACGCGAAAGTGGGTGACACTATTTCAGTGGCTGGTCCTGGTTTAATTCAGGGGCTTAACCTAGAGTCAGACTGGTTCTTCTTAGTTGCAGACATGACGTCCCTACCTGCGCTTTCTGCAAAAGTAAAAACGCTCCCAGAAACAGCAACTGGTCACGCTATCATTCAGATCAACTCAGCAGCAGATAAGCAGGTACTTGAGACTCCTCAAGGTATCAAAGTAACCTGGTTGATTGAAGATGAAACCTCAGAGTCACTTTCACAAACCGTGCGCAACACAGAATGGTTAGAAGGTCAGGTTTCAATATGGACAGCGTGTGAATTTGAAAGCATGCGTGAGCTAAGACAATACTTCCGCAACGAAAAAGAAGTCGCGAAAGAGAACATCTACATCAGCAGCTACTGGAAACGTGGTGTCACTGAAGATGGCCACAAAGTGTTGAAACAGCAAGATGCTCAAGATTTAGCGGGGTAAGTCTTTTACTACCTACAGCTTCTTACTAAATAAAGAGAAAACGCCCTTAACGAAGTTTGTTTCGCTAAGGGCGTTTTTTCATTTAACTTAATAGAGATACCTATTCACAAATCCCCAATCACTCAGGCGATCTTTTAAGTCAATGAGATAACTAAGCCAGCAATAATTAGAGATACGCCTACACCGCGAGTCGCGTGCCACTTTTCCTTTAAAAAGTAGATCCCCATCACTACGCCGAAGATGATGCTTACTTGCCTTAGAGCGACAACCAAGCTGACATTTTCAGTCATGGTCATCGCAAATAATACGAGGCCATAGGTCGAAGCCATCATGATGCCAGCAAGTGTTGCTCTTTTACGCAATAACCAAGCATTATGAAATTCGATTTTTTGATTCGACACGAGCAACCACAGGCTCAGTGGAATCACAATCGCCCAAAACTGAATGCCTAGATAGAAAATCGCGGTGTGCTTGTTAGTTATAACTGGTGTGCTCAAAGGATCGAGTAACAAAAGCGCTTCTTTATCAATGATGGAATAGCCCGTGGTACCAATGGCCGCGATCAACGCCCACAGTACGCCAAGGTTGAGATACGCTTTTAACCTAAGATCTGAAAACTTCTTAAGTGGTACAAACAAACAACCCAAGGTAATCAAGGTGAACCCAAACCATTGATTGGGTGACAGCTCATAGCCTATCAACACCGTGCCTAAACCCACCATCAACACGGGCAGTGCTCTTGCCATTGGGTAAATCACGCCGATATCAGCTTGTTTGTAGGCCGCGCCTAACCCAATCAAATAGATGATTTGACAGATCCCACTCAAGAAAACCAGTTGCCAGAATGGAAGTGAGATATTTGAAAATCCAACGTTATCAACATACCAAATTAGGTAAGGAGTCAAGATCGCGGCAGCGGCAAAGCCAGAAGCAAGGAAAAAAGACGACCCCGAACCTTGATTAGATTTACCTAGAACATTCCAACCCGCATGAAGCAGAGCCGAAATTATCACGATGACGATGGCAGAGAATTCCATTTCATTCCTAAATTATAGATGAATTAGCACAACGGCTGACAACAGGTGATAAAAAAAGGCCTCCGAATAAGAGACCTTTGAACTTTTCAATTGGGCAATCCTGCATAATTGCAGATATGCTAACGTTCTAACGTTCTAACGTTCTAACGTATGACTAGCGCTCTAGCTGCGCGATTGACTCAATACTGATCGCGTCATGACGCCAATACTCAATATCACAGTCAATCAGATCGCCGTTTTGATTGTAGTTAACACGCTCAACAACCATTGCAGGTGAGCCAGAAGTCGCACGCAGGGCTTGCGCTGTCTCGCCAAGTAAAGACGTTGTGCTCACTCGGTAACGGATCTTCTGATACACCACACCAAAGTGTTCGCGGTAGATGTCCGTCAACGATTTAGACAAGTCATAATCAAGCAAGTTAGGGAACAACTCTGGTCGAATGTAGTTGGTCACATACACAACCGGCCTATCTTCAAGATAACGAACTCTGTCTACTCGATAAACGTCCGAGAAAGGTTGTAACTCAAGAAGCCGAGTCGCCTCCTTGGTTGCTAACATTCCTTTCGCCGCAACCAACTCAGTTTTCGGCTGTCGATTCTGCGATAGAGCCATATTGGTGAAGTTCAGCGTTTGTGTTGGATCGTAACGAAGCGGCTCGGGAGAGATAAACCAACCACGTCGGTCTTCTCGATAAATGCGCCCTTCCGCTTCAAGTGAAGACAAGGCTTCGCGTAAGGTAACTCGAGTCGTATCAAACGATTCAGCCAGCTTACGTTCCGCAGGCAGCTTCTGTCGTGGTGTTAACATCCCCGACTCTATCTGCTCTACGATGACATCTTTGATTTTTACGTACTGCACTTCATTTCCTTTCATTCTTGTTCTTGTCGTCAGCCACTCCTTGGCCAACTGCAATATAAGTGGTTCGCTAGCGTTTACGCCAAGCTTGGGTGCGCTTATCGAATAACTTGTTGATTAGCATATGAATCAACTTCGCACTCGCTGCAGATATCATGATCATCACCGCCATCGCTGCTGCTGCACCGGTTTGACCTGCATCGTCCATATTCAGTACTGATACTGACGCTGGAATCGTATTGGTAGAATACAAGAATACTACCGCAGATGTCGTGGTAAGTGCATTAATAAACAGGTATGTCGCAATATCTAAAATCGCCGGCAGACAAACAGGTACCGTCACCTTAAAGAACAGCTTGTATTGCGGTAAGTTTACCGAAGCCGCTGTTGCTTCAATTTCGGAAGGCAGTTGTTTCAATGCCGTTAACGCCGTCATGTGCCCTACCGTGTAGTAGTGAACCACGGTATTAATCACCAAGAACGCCATCGTGCCATACAAGAAGTTAAGTGGGTTACTCAAATCATTGAAGTAGAAGATATAACCCAAACCCAGCACCATACCCGGAACGGCCATCGGAACAACGCTGAGCATTTGCATCGCTTGACGAACAGGACCGAAGGCGCGACCTTTCTCAATGCAGTATGCACCTAAGAAAATCAGAACAGTACCAATAACCGCAGTCCAAGCACCAAGCGTTAAGGAGTTGAAGAATGGCGCCCAACCATAAGTACTCATTTCTGCGAAGTTGTAGTTGTTTAGCGTCAGCGCTTTGTTCCAAGGCCAGAAGGTGACCATCGAACCGTATATCGCCATGCCCAACACAATAACCACAGCAGCAGAGATGATGGTGCAATAAAGGAAACATAAGCCATCACGTAGCGTGCTAGGTTCAGGTTGGTACGCGACAGAACGAGTATCAAACAAGCTCTTTTGTTTCTTTTGAACCCAGCGGTCAACGGTAAACGCAAGCAACGCAGGTAATAGCAGCAAGATACTGGTTACTGCACCCATAGAGAAGTTCTGTTGACCAACCACCTGCTTAAAGATGTCAGTCGATAACACGTTGTAGCTACCACCTATCACCTTTGGCACACCAAAGTCACAAACCACCAGCGTAAACACAACGATCAGGGTACTGATCAAGCCGTATTTTGCCGCAGGTAACGTCACCATAAAGAAAGTTTTTAACGATGAAGTATTGAGTGCACGTGCTGCCTCATAAAGGCGAGCGTCAGAGGTTCTTAATGAGGTGGTCAGAATCATCAAGGCGTGTGGAAACGTCCAAAATATCAAGCCCAGTGAGATACCAATCAAACCATAAACCGAGTTGCCCCCCAAGACTTCTTTAGCGATACCTTGGTTACCAAATAAGAAGATAAGACTGATTGCAGGAAGCAGTGACGGAGCAAGAATAGGCGCAGAACCCAGTACTTGAAAAAGCCCCTTAAAAGGCATGCATGAACGAGTTAGCGCATAGGCATAACCAAACGCCAAGACACCCACGATTACGGTCACTAGCAATCCAAGCGTGAAGGTATTACCTACCGATTGCCACAGGCTTTGAGACGCAAAATACGTAGCGAAATTCTGTAAACCTACAAATTCACCGTCTGCGTTCTGAACACTCTTTTTCAACATTGCCCACAGTGGCATCAGGATAAACAACGTCATGACCACAGACAAAAAGGCCAACAGCCCAAATAGAATTACGTTGTCTTTGCTTAACCGAGCCAGAAAAGGTTGTACTCGTCGTTGAATTAGCAGCTTAGATTGCATCATTTGAGTCGATTCCATGATTGATTACGCCGCCTCGTCTTTCATCACTTGCAGGCTTTTCGATGAGTAAGCTCTAAGGCCTTCTTGATCAAACGCCACGTAACGAATATCACTGCGACGCAGCTTCAATCGGTTGAACTCTTTGACGGGAACATCAACGATGATCTCTTTCGCCGTTGAGTCATGTTGCAATTGACACTCAACACGATAAACCGCCCCTAAGAATTCGCTTGATACGATTCTCACTGGCAAGGATTCACTAAAACGATCAACAAACTGGATTTGCTCTGGACGAACGGCAATATCAAAAACATCACCCAGATTTGGCGTGAGATTATCTAAGCCAGGTAACGGCAGCATTGACTCAGCAATACGCATCTTGCCTTGAGCCGCAACAGAAGCTTGAATAAAGTTCATGCTACCAACAAACTCAGCCACAAAACGACTGACAGGTTTTTGGTAGATCTCTTGAGGAGCACCGACCTGCTCGATAACACCATGATTCATCACGACAATACGGTCTGCCATCGTTAACGCTTCATCTTGGTCGTGCGTCACCATAATAGTGGTGATACCCAATTTGCGTTGCAGTTGGCAGATCTCATCACGTAGGTGTGTTCTTACCTTCGCATCCAACGCAGAAAGCGGTTCATCGAGTAGCAACAAGCCTGGAGACAAGGCTAATGCGCGAGCCAGAGCAACACGCTGCTGCTGTCCACCAGATAGCTGATTTGGAAATTTCTGACCAGACGTTGGTAAGCCAATGGTCTCTAACCAAGACTCAACCGTCTCAAGGGCTTCTTTGGTCGACATGCCTTGGTTTTTCAGACCAATCGCAATGTTTTCTTCCACAGTGAGATTTGGAAACAAAGCGTAAGATTGGAACACGATGCCAAAGTCGCGCTTTTCTGGTGGCAAGAAGGTCGTATCATTACCGTTCTGCTCAATAGAACCTGACGTTGGTAAGTCTAGGCCTGCAATCGCACGTAATAAGGTGGTTTTTCCACAGCCAGATGGGCCAAGGAAGCAGACGAACTCGCCTTTATCTATCGATAGGGAGATGTCTTTTAACGCTGTAAATTGGCCAAATTGCTTTACAACGTTTTCAATATTCAAATAAGTTTGGTTGCTCATACTACAGCACTCTCTATATGGTATATACCAAATTTATACTGAGAATATTGCAGTTGAGTGACAAATTTATAGAAGCTAAATGACACTTATATTGCAGATATAATAAGCATTAAAAATTGCTATTTGTTCAACATTGAAAGTTAGTTCAACGTTGAAAGCCCTCAGTGACTTGCCCATAAATCACTGAGAGCCTCAATGTAAACTTCTAATTTAAACGCTAGATTAATCTATGATTCAACCTTGTCGGCTTTGCCCGCCGCACCTGCGAGTTTGGATAACTGTTTATCTAGCCACAATGGCGTGCTACCCGAATCTTCCGCGTTCTCTTTTCTTCGTACCGCATCACGCACTATCATCGCACCTACCCAACGGAATGGCTCTGGCGGGAAGTGTCCTAATGGGCCTTTAGTTAAACCGCTTCGCGTCCAAGCATTGTCGATATCGAGTACCATTGCTGACAAAATCTTCCCGCCCATACGGGTTTGAGCAACGCCATTTCCAGAGTAACCAAGCCCATAATAGATGTTGCTTTGGCCTTTTAGATTACCGAAAAATGGCAATCCGGTGACCGAACGATCTGAGCCGCCAGACCAGTTGTAATCGAATTCACTTTGTTCCAATTTAGGGAACAATTTTTGGAACGATTGATTGAGAATCGGTAGGTAGTTAGTCGTTTGGTTGAACATGCTTTCAACCTGATTCGCAAACGAGAATTTATTGCCGCCTTTACCCAACATGAGTCGTCCGTCCTGGGTATCTCGGTAGTAGTGGACAAAGATACGCGAATCTACCACCGCCGCCCCTTTCTCTGGGCCAAATTGCTTGAGCTTTTCCGGAATGGGCTTGGTCACCACCATATCTGAAGAGACAACCACAATGCTGCGTTTGAACTCTTTGAAGTGATCGAGCATCCACGCATTGAGTGCCAAAATCACTTTATCCGCAAATACTGACCCGCCTTTGGTTTGAATTCGAGCGGGAGAGCCATAGTCGAGTGATGTCATTTCTGTGTTTTCGTGAATTTCGACACCCAATTCGATCGCAACGCGGCGCAAACCTCTAGCCAATAACGCTGGCTGCACACTACCCGCAGCTTCTGAGTAGTAACCCTCAATGTGGCGTTCAGATCCCGCTTTATCAGCCAAAGAATTGTCGCACTTCTTCCAGCTATTGATACCCTGCTTAACCAGCTCATTAACAACAGGCTCCATTCCACCCTTTTGGGCTTCATTAGTCGCCGTGTAGTAAGTACCGCTTCGATATAGATGCGCGTCAATCTTGTGTTCGTTACAGAAGGCTTCGATCTCGTATATAACCTTTTCCGACTCCTTAACCAACCATTTCGCTTGTTCTTTTCCATAGAGCTTTTTCAGCGTCGGATACTTAGTTGACCACGTCAGCATGCAACCGCCGTTCGCACCAGAAGCACCGCTACCACATAGGCCTTTTTCAATCACGACAACATGCTTTTCTGGTTGCTGTTGTTTGATTAAAATCGCCGTCCATAAACCCGTATAGCCACCGCCAACAATGGCGATATCACAGTTGACGTCTTTTTGGAGCGGCTTAGCCGAATCTAGCCCCGCATGGATGTTGCCAAACTCTTGTTCCAACGCTTGCTTGAACCAATATGAGTAGTGCTTTGTCATTTGTTGTACCTTACTTAAAACCTAAAGGCGTAAAACTAAAAAAGGAAGACCGAAGCCTTCCTTTACTGATTTCTAACTTCTAATGAACTAAACAGTTAAATAGCTAAATAGTTAAATAGTTAATTAACTGAGTAGCTCGATAGATTAAGATTTTGGCTCTGATTTAGCGTCAAACTTCTCAGACCATGTTTTCAATACGTCTGCACGCTCGCTGCCCATACGTGCAAAGTCCATTTTTGCCATGTTCTTTTCGACGTTAGGGAAGTTTTCAATTGTTGCCGTCACATCTTGGTGACCAACAACTGGGTACATTTCGATGTAAAGCTCGTTTGCTGCTTTAGAGATAGACCAATCAACCACGCGTTGCGCAGCATCAGACGGCTTCACAAGACCTACCGCTTCAGATTCCCAGCCGATACCTTCAGGCGTAATCACAGAAAGTGGTGCACCTTGAGTTTTCAGCTTAGCGCCGCGGCTCGCCATAGAAATACCGATAGCGACTTCACCCATACCCGCTTGAACACATGGCTTAGAACCAGAGTGCGTGTAGTGAGCGATGTTTTGGTCTAGCTTCTGCATGTAGTTCCAACCTTGGTCTTCACCCATGTTTTGTAGCCAAGCAGACACTTGCATATAACCCGTACCAGAAGACGCTGGGTTTGGCATCGCAATGTGGCCTTTGTAGATAGGCTTGGTTAGGTCATCCCAAGATTTAGGTGCTGGTAGGTTAAGTTGTTTCGCTACCGCTTCGTTGAAACAAACCGCATTGAAGAATGCATCGTTGCCATACCAAGCTTGAGTAGATTGCGGATCGTTGAGGTTTGAGCGCAGCGCTTCTACACCTTGAGGAGTGTAAGGCTTAAGAATGCCCTCCTCCTTAAGTAGAGCCATTGAAGAACCCGCAAGGCCCCACACCACTTCTGCACGAGGGTTGTTTTTCTCAGCCAATAATTTTGCCGTCATGATTCCTGTTGAATCACGAACCCATTTGATGTTGATGTCTGGGTTTTCACTTTCAAATGCGTTTTTGTACTTCGCTAAAATGTCAGTTTCAAAAGCGGTGTAAACCGTCACTTCCTGTGCTGCATAAGCATTACCAGCCAATAGAGTAACTAAAGCTGCAAGTGATCCTTTCATAAAACGGTTTTTCATCATTTTCTCCAGTCAGGCCCGATGCCAAGGTTAGGAATTGCCAAGGTTAAAGTTGTTAAGGCTAGAAGCTCCATCTAGAGGCTTCTATATCCATAAATTCATTTAGGTTGTTAACACACACCTTTGCATTGGTATGTACCAGATTTCGAGTATTAAGCTAACTGGCTTTTATGACGATTAAATGAACAAAAAATGGCAATTTAAAGATCGGAAAATTTCTCAACAAAAGTGACAAATTTGAATATGAAGCTTTTGTGAAAATAACGTTTGGGCTATTTACGACCGTTTAAATTGGTTGTTAAAGTAATCGCAAATATTGGTATAGTCCAAAATACAAATCGCGAGAGTTGAACATGAGAAACGAATACTTACTGCTGACACCGGGCCCTTTATCTACTTCTGAAACCGTTCGCCAAGCGATGTTAAAAGATTGGTGTACTTGGGATGATGAATACAACAAAGACGTTGTTGAAGTGATTCGTAGCAAGCTAGTGACTTTAGCGACTAAGCAAGCGGGATATACAAGCGTATTAATGCAAGGTAGCGGCACCGCTTCGGTAGAAGCAACAATCGGTAGCGTTATCTCTAACAACGGTAAGCTTCTTGTTGTTGATAACGGTGCGTACGGCGCTCGTATTGCTCAAATCGCAGAATACTTAAACATTCCATGCCATGTCGTTTCCCCAGGTGAAACATCACAGCCTGACTTGAACGAAATGGAAACGGCATTGGCCATGGATTCAGACATTACTCACGTTGCGATTGTGCACTGTGAAACCACGACAGGCATGCTGAATCCAATTGAAGACATTGCCAAAATGGCAAAACAGCACAACAAAACCGTCATTCTCGATGCAATGTCGAGCTTTGGTGGCATCCCTATGGATATCGCTGACTTAGGTATCGATTACATGATCAGCTCTGCAAACAAGTGCGTCCAAGGTGTACCGGGCTTCGGCTTTGTTATTGCTAAGCAATCGGAACTGGCAAAGTGCAAAGGCCAAGCTCGTTCATTAAGCCTTGATCTGTTTGACCAATGGCACTGCATGGAAAGCAACCTCGGTAAATGGCGTTTTACCTCTCCGACGCATACAGTGCGTGCTTTCTATCAAGCTCTACTTGAATTGGAACAGGAAGGTGGTATCGAAGCTCGTCATAATCGCTACCAAACAAACCAAACCACACTGGTTGCAGGTATGCGCTCTCTTGGTTTTGAACCTCTGTTAAATGATGAACTTCATTCACCGATTATCACCTCTTTCTATTCTCCAACTCATAGCGATTACCAATTCAAGGAATTCTATGACCGTTTGAAAGAACAAGGTTTTGTGATTTACCCGGGCAAGGTTTCAAACGCCGACTGCTTCCGAATCGGTAACATCGGTGAAGTGTATCCGTCAGACATTGAAGCTCTAATTGGCGCAGTTAAGAATGCTATGTACTGGGACATCAAATAATGACGATGGCCAATCAAGATTCTGTTCTAAAGGCGACACACTTTCGAAGCGAAGGCGATGTGAACACCACGCCAGCGCGTGAGAAATGGAACGAGTCGCTAAACGATGATGCGACTCAAGCGATGTTAAAACGTGACTCTGACGTATTTCTTCATCAAGCGATGTCAACGCCTTGTCTAGACACACTTGAAGCAGCTGAAGGCATCTACATTCAAGATGCGACGGGCAAGAAGTACATGGACTTTCACGGTAACAATGTTCATCAATTGGGTTATGGCCATCCACATATCATTAATAAAGTGACTCAACAAATGGCTTCATTGCCGTTTTCACCACGTCGCTTTACCAATGAAACAGCCGTTCAATGCGCTGAAAAGCTGACACAGATCTGCGGTGGTGAGTTGAACCGCGTGTTGTTTGCACCGGGTGGTACTTCGGTTATCGGCATGGCACTCAAACTGGCTCGACATGTCACCAACAACTTCAAGGTCGTTTCACTGTGGGACTCATTCCATGGCGCGTCACTGGACGCAATTTCAGTGGGTGGTGAAGCTTGTTTCCGCGAAGGCATGGGCCCGTTAATGGCTGGCGTAGAACGCATTCCACCAGCCGTCTCTTATCGTGGCGCTTTCCCGTTTAACGAGAATAGCGCAGTCAATGCAAACGAAACTGCATGCGACGTTCACTATGCCGACTATTTAGAGTATGTGATTGAAAAAGAAGGTGGCATTGGAGCCTTCATTGCCGAAGCAGTGCGTAACACAGACGTTCAGGTTCCAAGCAAAGCTTACTGGAAGCGCATCCGTGAGATCTGCGATAAGCATAACGTCATGTTGATCATCGACGACATTCCAAACGGTATGGGTCGTAGTGGCGAATGGTTCACTCACCAGGCCTTTGATATCGAACCTGACATTCTTTGTATCGGTAAAGGTTTTGGCGGGGGCTTGGTTCCAATTGCAGCCATGGTCACTAAAGACAAATACAACACGGCAGCGCAAGTATCACTTGGTCACTACACCCACGAGAAAAGTCCTATTGGCTGCGCAGCGGCACTGGCTACGATGGAAGTGATTGAGCAAGAAAATCTACTTGAAAAAGTACAAGCGGACAGCGCATTCGTGCGTGAACAACTGCTTCAAATGAAAGAGAAATACCCAGTCATTGGTGACGTTCGCGGCATCGGTCTGCTTTGGGGAGTGGAATTGGTCACTGACCATATCACCAAAAACCGAGCGTTCGATGAAGCAGAAGCAGTACTTTACCAATGTCTGAACGATGGCCTGAGCTTTAAGGTTTCACAAGGTAACGTGATTCAATTGAGCCCACCATTGATCATCAGCCGTAGCGAGCTAGAAGTCGCTCTGTCTGTATTCGAAAAAGCGATAGCCAAAGTCTGCAAAGATTTTGAATACCTTTAATTCTCGAAATCAACATTTAAACCAATAACCTTAAACAACCATTTGTTTCCCAGAACTTTGAACTGGGAGTGACACAAAAATAGGACACTATTATGAACACGACATCACCTATCCAAGCGGTTATCTTTGACTGGGCCGGCACTATCGTTGATTTTGGGTCGTTTGCTCCAACTAGCATCTTCGTTGAAGCATTCAAACAAGGTTTCGACTTTGACATCGACTTGGCTGAAGCGCGTGAACCTATGGGGATCGGCAAATGGGACCACATCCAAGCAGTGGGTCGAATTCCAGCTGTTGACGCTCGTTGGAAGGCTCAGTTCGGACGCTCCATGACAAGTGAAGACGTTGACGCGATCTACGCGGCATTCATGCCTCTTCAAAAAGCGAAAGTAGCCGATCACGCAGCACCTATTTTGAATGCGATAGAAGTGGTCAATAACCTAAAAGAGAAGAACGTGAAGATCGGGTCTTGTTCAGGTTACCCACGTGAAGTGATGGATGTTTTAATTCCTGCTGCTGCAGATTACGGTTACCGACCAGATAACGTGGTAGCGACCGATGACTTACCTCAAGGTGGTCGCCCTGCTCCATTTATGGCACTGAAAAACGTAATCGATCTAGGTGTAACTAGCGTTGCTGCGTGTGTAAAAGTAGACGACGCAGCACCGGGGATCGATGAGGGTCACAACGCAGGCATGTGGACAGTTGGACTTGTATTATCGGGGAACGAAGCAGGCTTAACGTATCAAGAATATTTAGATGCAGACGAGACAACACTTGCAGCTGCACGTGAAAAAGCAAGCGTTAAGCTAAACAAATCAAACCCACACTACCTAATCGATACCATTGCAGACCTACCAGGTGTCATTGCAGATATTGAAAAACGTTTGTTAGCTGGTGAGCGCCCATAACGGTAATCACCTAGATTACCCAACCAAACATTCCGTACACATGAAAATGAAACCTCGTATCGCCTAAAAATGATACGAGGTTTCTTCGTTTCCAACATTTGAGACAGCAATTAATTGACAAAAACCTCTGTAAATAGCACCTTAAATATATAATTTTTAACAATTTCATTGGCCATAATAAGCAACTGTACTAACAATGTAATAACAGTTCCAAGATAGGTTCGACCTGAATCTACGCCTTGAACGATCTACTGTTGCAGTGTCCCAATCAGTAAGTCGTCGCTTTAAAGGCTCATTCAGATAACAATAAGAGTTAATCCAAGGATAAGATTATGAAAAAATTGTCAAAAATCATGTGTGCTGTGATAGCTGCTTCAGGTTTCGCTGCTGCTCCATCAATTGCCGCAACGACATACGTAGGCGCAAAAGTTGGCATGGGTTGGCTAGATAGCGCTTGTGTCGACAACATTGATTGTGAAGATGATTCAGTGGCGGGCGGTATTTACGGTGGTTACAACTTTACCGATAACATTGCTCTAGAATTGAATGCAGATTACTTAGGTGATTATGACACCAGCTTTAACAACAACGGAGCGACTCAAAGATACAGCGATTCTATCGTAGCCATTTCTTTAAGCCCAATGTATCGACTAGCGATTAAACAAGAGTTTGATATCTTCTTTAAAGCAGGTCCTGCTTACATCATGCACGATGACGAAGACGACGTTGTTTTAGCCTTAGGTATCGGTGCCGAGAAACAGCTTTCAGACGATTGGGCGCTGAGAGTGGAATACCAATACTTCGATGATTTTGACGATAAGATCATCCAAGACCTAAACTCCAACCTTGTCACAGTAGGTCTTAGCTACAATTTCGGCACGGGTAATACAACCGCATCAGCGGCTGCAGCTTCTGCGGCGGCTGTAACTCAAGCACCTTCTGAACCAATCACAGAGCCAGAAGCTGTGGTCGTTGAAGAGGAAGCGGAGGTAGTGGTTACCAAAGCGCAAACTGAGAGTTTCTCTCAAGGTACATTTGCGACTAACAGCACAGAACTTTCAGACGAAGGTAAAGCCGCTATACAGCCAATTGTGGAAGTCTTACAAACATACCCTCAGTCTACCGTTAACATTGTTGGTCACACAGATTCAACAGGTGCAGCTGAGTACAACATGATGATCTCTAAGAAACGTGCGGCAGCAGTAGCAGCATACATCGAAGAGCAAGGTATTGAAGCTGATCGCATTACCGCTTCTGGTGAAGGGGAAGAAAACCCAATCGCATCAAACGATACGGCTGAAGGTCGTGCTCAAAACCGTCGTGTGGAAGCAACAATCCCAAGCTTCGAGTACCAAGAAGATGTTCAAGTTGAAGAAGTTATCATTGAAACAGTGGAATAATCGTATTCTAACGTAATAACGACTTCCTTAATAACAAGGGAGGAGCACTGCTAAGTGCTCCTCCCTTTCTTTATCTATGTTTGCTCATAAGCCGAAAAGTAACGACTCAAAGCCAAGCTATACAGCCAGAAGACTAGACGATTTCCCAGCTGTGCGTCATTTCTACGCCTGCACCTAGCATTAGGCACACTGAACAGTACTTTTCCAATGAATCAGCGCATACTTTTGCAACCAACTTAGGATCAAGGTTGTCACCTGAAACTTCAAAGTGAATGTTAATCGCAGTAAAGATTTTTGGCGCGGTTTCACGACGTGTAGTTTCAAGTTTCGCGTTACAGCCTGTAATGCTTTGACTAGCAGATTTCAATCCATCTACCACATCAACAGAGCTACAACCACCAGCGGCCATAAGAACCATTTCCATCGGGCTTGGCGCCGTTGCACCACCGCTGCCATCCATGACAATAGAGTGGCCTGATTGAGATTGACCCAAGAATTTAAAACCTTCGACCCATTTAACTTCTGCTTGCATGCTGTTCCTTAGATGTACGAAAACGTCATCATTATCTATTATTTTACATCAATGCCTACACCCTACTACTGGCGGCATTTATGAGCAAGATTTTCTCGATAACATATTTTTTTCATGAATGATGCAATTTTTTCCATCTAAAACCTGTCTCTATTCGTACATTCAAAATCGAATGAGAAGAACGTCAAGATGAGGTATCTATGAATAAATTATCTAAAATATTGGTATCACTCGTGGTTGCGCTACCACTGATTTCACTGTTTGTAAGCCAGACTGGCACTGCCAATACAATGGATAAAACAGCTAATTCAGGTAATAGTGAAATCGCGACACTCGCGGGTGGTTGTTTTTGGTGTACAGAATCCGACCTAGAAAAGCTGACAGGCGTCACCGACGTTATCTCTGGGTATTCTGGCGGTGAACTAGAAAACCCAACCTACAAACAAGTATCCTCAGGCAAGTCGGGTCACATCGAAGTGATAAACGTGACTTACAACCCTGATGTTGTTAGCTATGAACAGGTTCTTGACCAATTCTTCAGACACATCGATCCAACCGATGACAAAGGCTCTTTTGTAGACCGAGGCCGTCATTATCGACCGGCTATTTTCTATCATAACCAAGCACAAAAAGATGTTGCTCAGAACTTCATGATGGAGATCGACAAAGCTAATATCTTTGGTGCACCACTAAAAACAGAACTGATAAAATTTGAGAAGTTCTGGCCAGCAGAAGATTACCACCAAGATTATTACAAGAAGAGTAAGGTTCGTTATAACTACTACCGCTATGCTTCTGGCCGCGATCAGTACCTAGATAAGATCTTCGGTGATGATAGAAAGGACAACCCTAAAACACTACGTCAGATCATCGACAGTAAGAATGCGACAGCGAATGCTAAAACATACGTAAAACCGTCTGATGCAGAGATCAAAGCGAAGCTTACAGCACTTCAATACGATGTAACGCAAGAAGACGCTACTGAGCGCCCATTTGACAACAAATACTGGGATAACAAGCAAGAAGGTATTTACGTTGATATCGTAACTGGGGAGCCATTGTTCTCTTCAAAAGACAAATACAAGTCAGGCACAGGCTGGCCGAGCTTTACACAGCCAATCAGCGAGGCTTATGTCGTCACAACTACTGACTACAAACTGCTTTACCCAAGAACAGAGGTTCGCAGTAAGTTTGGTGATTCTCACTTGGGACATGTATTTAAAGATGGTCCAAAACCAACAGGCTTACGTTACTGCATGAACTCAGCCGCAATGCGCTTTATCCCAGCGGATAAATTAGCAGAAGAAGGCTATGAGGAATACGTTGAGATGTTTGAGGGCTAAGCATTCAGCATTTAACGAACAGCCTATAACAACAAAGCCAGCATATCGCTGGCTTTGTTGTTATTTACAGAGCTTTATTTATCAGCCCGTGAACCTAATTAACCAGTCAACACCGTGTCTTCTGGATATTTCAACAAGGAAGGTTCTGGGCGAGCTAGCATATAAGCCAAGGTCAAAGGACCGATACGTCCAATCACCATAACAACAATCATGATGTATTTACCTGGCTCAGTCAGGTTCGCGGTTAAGCCAGCGGTTAAGCCAACCGTTGCAAAGGCTGAAATCACCTCAAACATGACTCGATCAAACGCTGCCTTTTCAGTAAGCATTAACAAAAACATCGCGGTGGTTAATAACGCCCCACTTACCACAATAATGGCCAATGACTTTGTTACCGCTTGCCAAGTCACAGTGCGCTTAAACATCACCACGTGCTTTTTCTGACGGAGGAAGGTCCACGTTGCGACAAAGGCTACTGCAAAGGTCGAAACCTTAATACCACCACCTGTTGAGGTAGAACCTGCACCAATCAACATCAGTACAATCATTACCAGCAACGCAGGCTGTGTGTACTGAGACAAATCCACACTATTAAAGCCAGCAGTACGAGCACTTGCCGACTGAAAAAATGCGGCTAGCCACTGTCCTTGAGTCGATAACCCTTCCATGGTTGCTGAGTTATTTCTTTCTAGCAGCCAGAACAATACCGTACCTACCAACAATAGAGTCGGAGTGGCGGTTAGCATAATCTTGGTGTGTAAATGAAGATGTCGAAAACCTTTACGCCAGTTACTCGATAGGTCGCCGACGACTGTGAAGCCTAGCCCACCGAAAATAAACAAGCCAGCTAAGGTGAAGATCACCAGCGGATCATCAACAAAACTCATCATACTGTCTGAAAACAGTGCAAAACCTGCGTTATTGAATGCAGATATCGCATGAAACAGTGCATAAAAACTGCCCGTTGACCATCCCATCTCAGGTACCCAGCGGAAGCAGAGCAATACAAAACCGATAAATTCAGCCACTAATGCAAAGATGATGATCTTCTTAACCAATTTACGAAGGTTAATCTTACGATCTTGGCCAAGCGCTTCTTTCGCGAGTGCTTGTTGTTTAAGGCTTAACCTAACACCGAACATGTAAAGCAGTACCGCAGATAGAGTCATCTGCCCTAACCCGCCGACTTGCATCAAGAACATCAGTAAGATTTTACCCGCCAAGGTGAAATGCTCACCGGTATCGACAACACCTAATCCTGTCACACTGATCGCCGAGGTTGCTGTAAACAGTGCATCCGTAAAACTTAGGCCTGTCACAGAAAATACAGGCATCGTCAACAATATTGCAGAGGGGATAAGTACGCCTAAGAAGCTCGTAAGGATAATCTTAGGTTCAGAGCCTTTACGTGGCTTTTTATCACTCTTAAGCGTGTAGAAAGTACCTTTTCGTTTTAACGAATTCATACTGTTACCTTATTGCCAATTACCAATTGCGTAGCTTTCTAGATAAGGTCTCTTTCGGCCCAGCGATGATCACCACATCCCCAATTTCTAAACTCACATCCAATTCTGGTGCTTTAGTGAGGTTCGGCCCTCGCTTGAAGCCAAGTACCTCAACACCATTTTCTTTACACAGCTTAAGATCGCCAAGTTTCTTACCCAACAGTTTAGAACCAATAACAATCTCCGTCATCGCTAAGCCACTGCCAAGGTCGATAAATTCGAGAACGCGTCTGTCCAGCATCTTACGAGCAACACGAATACCCATATCGCGCTCGGGCATGATGATATGGTCAGCACCAATCTTAGAGAGGATCTTGCCGTGGAACTTATCATTCGCCTTAACCCAGACTGCTTTTGCTCCAGATTCTTTCACCACCAAAGTCGTTAGAATGCTTGAGTTAACGTCAGAGCCTATCGATACCATCACCATATCGTAATCATCGAGTCTTAACTCTTTCACCGTCTCTTCGCTCGTGCAGTTCGCAACAATCGCTTGTGAAACAAAAGCCGCTGCTTCTTTCACTCGCTCTTCATCAATATCGACGGCCAGTACCTGTGCCCCTGAACTTTGTAGCTCTTTGCAAACAGACAGACCAAATCGCCCTAAACCGATAACTGCATATTGTTTGTCGCTCATTTGAAATCCTGTTTAGAAATTTTAATTACACGGGATAGCCAAACCTACATTAGTTTCTATCTCAAAAAAAGTTAGTTCTGCAAGAATAAGGTTATACTATTGTCATAATCGCTTGATTTATAAAGGTAGAGAACAACTCGAGTTTCTGCTAATTTCCAATTCATAATTTCTGCGGCAGTACACACAATGAATGAATTCATAACCCAAGTACAAACCTACATCAACCAGAGCCATAGTGATTGGGCAAACAGCGTCCTATTCATCACTATGGCGAGTTTTCTCGCTTGGGTAGCTTGGCGAATTATCCATAATCGCTTAGAAATTCTGGTTCAGAAAACCCCATTCCACTGGGACGATCTACTGCTAGAAGCACTAAAAACCCCTGTCAGCACGTTACTTTGGTGTTGGCCTGCTACAGTATCTGTCGGGCTCATCCTTCAAGACCAGTTTGGCAATGAAATCAACTGGTTAAAAACACTTAAGCACATATTAATTATCTGTACCTTCGTTTGGTTTACCTTACGAATGATCACTAACACTGAAGCCTATGTCTTAGAGCAAAAAAACAGAGACGAAACCACAGTACAGGCAATTGCGAAAGTCGCTCGCCTGTTCTTTATGGTGATGGGCGGCCTAACCATTATGCAGGCATTTGGGCTCAGTCTTTCCGGCTTACTCACCTTTGGTGGTGTTGGTGGTTTAATTGTCGGTTTAGCTGCAAAAGATCTACTGTCGAATTTCTTCGGTGGCATGATGATTTACTTCGACCGCCCTTTTAAAGTCGGTGATTGGATACGTTCTCCCGATCGTCAAATCGAAGGCACTGTCGAACGCATTGGTTGGCGCATGACGATCATCCGCACTTTTGATAAGCGTCCTTTGTACGTGCCAAATTCGGTGTTCAGTAGTATTGTGGTAGAGAATCCATCGAGAATGTTGAATCGTAGAATCAATGAAACCTTTGGTCTTCGTTATCAAGATGCAGACAAATTGGCGCTCATTGTTGATGATGTAAGAACCATGCTCGAGACCCACCCAGATATTGATGCCAAACAGACGTTGATCGTTAACTTTGACAAATTTGGGCCATCAACGCTCAACTTCTTTATCTATACCTTCACAAAAACAGTCAACTGGATCAGGTACCACAAAGTGAAGCAAGACGTTCTGTTACAGGTTCTGGCGATTATTCATAAACACAATGCAGACATCGCGTTCCCAACACAGACACTCAAGATTGACCCTCAAGACTTTTCTAATGTTCAAGATCATAACAGCGTTCAAAGCCTAGGTGATAATCAGAATATTAGCGATCCCAAAGACATGTTGAACTCCCCTACGGAAGGTCATCGATAGTCATATCCTTCTTGGTTATCGATAAGTAATAAGCGTGAAGCGTGGTAATATGATGGCAGTATTCTAATGCACCTAATTACCACGCTATGATTTTACCTGTCATTCTAGCCGGCGGCTCCGGAAGTCGTCTCTGGCCACTGTCTCGCGAGATTTACCCTAAGCAATTTCTCAATATTGCCGGCGACCAGTCAATGCTTCAGCACACACTTCAACGCCTGCAAGGCCTTGAAGAGCACTTGATGGATAGTAAATGCGATGCCCCATTCATTATCTGTAATGAAGAGCATCGCTTTATTGCCGCTGAACAAGCTCGATCAGCTAACATTCAACATAGTGGTATTCTGCTAGAGCCAGTCGGTAGAAATACAGCCCCAGCCATTGCGCTTGCCGCCCTAAAGGCTTTAAGTAAACCACCGCTTAATGAACAAAGCGCATCCGACCCTATCTTGTTAGTGCTGGCTGCTGATCATCACATCGCGAAAACCTCTGAATTCCAACAAGCGATTAGTCGTGGTGTTGATTATGCAAAACAAGGCAAGCTGGTGACATTCGGTATAACACCTAGCTCCCCAGAGACTGGCTATGGCTATATCAAGCAGGGAGAGCCTCTTTCCTCCAGTGCTCAAACTGATACTAATGGAACAGAGCAGCCAATCAATCACGCCTTCGCCATAGAATGCTTTGTAGAAAAGCCAGACACAGCAACAGCAGAAGAGTACATCCGCTCAGGACAATACTTATGGAACAGTGGCATGTTCATGTTTAAGGCATCACGGTATGTTGAAGAACTCGCCGAACACCACCCTGAGATAGTAGCGGCTTGTAAACTCGCTCTTGCAACGCAAAATACCGACCTCGACTTTATCCGTATAGACGCTGAAGCATTCAAAAGCAGTCCAAGTGATTCAATCGATTACGCCGTGATGGAAAAGACCTCGCACGCCGCGGTGATCCCGATTGATGTCGGCTGGAACGATATTGGCTCATGGTCCGCGATCTGGGATGTAAGCGAAAAAGATCAGCACAATAACGTCATTGAAGGTGATGTGTTAACCGTCGACTCTCAACACAACTACATCCATGCTGAAAATAAGCTGGTTGCGACGGTAGGTGTCGACAACCTGATTATTGTCGAAACCAAAGACGCTATATTGGTTGCAAATAAAGACAAGGTTCAGGGTGTTAAATCGATTGTCAGTCAACTAAATCAAGCGGGTCGCACAGAACATGTGCATCATCGTGAGGTGTTTAGACCTTGGGGTAAATACGATGTTATCGACCTAGGCAAGCGCGACAAAGTTAAACGTATCACCGTTAAACCCGGTCACAAGTTGTCGTTACAAATGCACCACCATAGAGCGGAACATTGGGTAGTCGTGGCGGGTACTGCGAAAGTGACCAACAATGAGAAAACCTATCTGGTTGAAGAAGATCAATCCACTTACATCCCTTTAGGTCATATTCACAGCCTAGAGAACCCAGGGGATCTCCCACTCGAGATGATTGAAGTACAAACAGGCAGTCATTTAAGTGAAGGCGACATCATTCGATATCAAGACAGTTATGGGCGAGACGTGCGCAAGCAACAAGTCCACTCATCAAAGCACAACCAAACGAAATAAAGCAGCGACAAATCGATGAAACCAACATTAGACCTAAACTGCTTTAAGAACAACGATATCCGCGGCGTCATTGGTAAACAAATCAATGAGCCACTCGCCTACCTGCTCGGTAAGGCATTTGGCGAATACGTCCTATCCGCTAAGCCTGAAACCTCACTCGATGGTTTGGCGCAGGTAGTGATTGGTCGTGATAACCGCAAAACCTCCCTGTCATTACAAGAAGCCATGACCAAAGGCTTAATCGAGTCAGGGATTACCGTCATTGATCTAGGTATGACTGGCACTGAAGAGGTCTACTTTGCGACTCGTTACCTAAAAGCGATTGGCGGAATACAAATCACAGCCAGCCACAACCCAATCAATTACAACGGCATGAAAATGGTCGGTGTAGACGCTAGCCCTATCAGTAAAAACAGTGGTTTAGATGAAATCAAACGACGCATTGAAGAACTTAATCAAGAGCTGAACTGCAATTTACCGTTCGTTCATGCACAACCAAGTAACTCTAGTAGATCGAACAGTATTCTTGCTCCGTACGTCGAGCACCTACTCTCGTACATAACCCCATCAAAGCTGTCACCGATGAAGATTGTGGTTAATGCTGGGAACGGTGTTGCAGGACATATCATTGATGCTTTAGATAATAAATTTAACGAACTCGGTGTCCCTATCACCTTCATCAAAGTTCATCATAACCCTGATGGAAACTTCCCAAATGGTATTCCAAACCCTTTGATTAGAGAGAACCAAGCAGCCACTCGAGATGCCGTTTTAGAGCATTCTGCCAACCTTGGAATTGCTTGGGATGGAGGCTTCGACCGATGCTTTTTCTTTGATGAGCAAGGCAATTACATCGAGGGTTATTACATTGTAGGGTTGCTTGCTGAAGCATTCTTGGTCAAACAGCCTAACACGACTGTATTGCACGATATGCGCATGACCTGGAACACAATTGAAATCGCAAAAACGCATGGTGGAAAAGCGATTGGAATTAAAGCAGGACACGCACTGATCAAAGAGAAGATGCGTGAAACGAATGCCGTCTATGGGGGCGAAATGAGCGCACACCATTATTTTCGTGATTTTGGATATTGCGATTCAGGCATGATTCCTTGGCTATTGGTTATCGAGCTGATGTCGAAAACTCAACAATCTCTTCACCAATTAACGAGTACTAGTATAGATAGATTCCCCTCTTCCGGGGAGATCAATCGAAGAGTCTCAGACCCAGAGCAGGTCATGGCTTGCGTGTTATCGCACTACCAAGATCATGCCGTTGAGATCGATCACACAGACGGAATCAGCATGAATATGGGCTCATGGCGCTTCAACTTAAGAAAGTCCAATACCGAGCCATTAATACGCCTTAACGTTGAAACCAAACAAGATAAAGCTTTACTGTCACTTAAAGTCGACGAGTTACTGTCTTTTCTCATTTAAGAATACAGACACTTCCAGTTTTCAACTAAGATCCACAAAAAAGCCCTTATTAGCTGTTGCTAACTAAGGGCTTTGAATTTTCAGTAGCTTAATCGCTGACTGTAATTAGTCTATTTGTTACGACGAGCTTCAACAGCGTCTGCCAGCTGGCGAAGTACTGTTTCAGTGTCTTCCCAACCAATACACGCATCAGTAACAGATTGGCCGTACGTTGCAGCTTTGCCCTCAACCAGGTCTTGGCGACCTTCAACAAGATGAGATTCAATCATCACACCAAAGATAGCTTTGTCGCCACCAGAAATTTGTGCGCTTACGTCATCAGATACGTTCATTTGACGCTTAAACTGCTTAGAGCTGTTTGCGTGGCTGAAATCGATCATCACTTTTTGTGGAAGACCAGAAGCTGCTAGCTCTTCTTTAATCTTACCAACGTGTTCTGCGCTGTAATTTGGCTCTTTGCCACCACGTAGGATGATATGACAATCAGGGTTACCTGCTGTTTCAACGATAGCTGAGTGACCGTACTTAGTTACTGATAAGAAGTGGTGAGAAGCGCTAGCAGAGCGAATAGCATCTGTTGCAATCTTGATGTTGCCATCAGTACCATTCTTAAATCCAACTGGGCAAGATAGGCCAGAAGCCAGTTCGCGGTGAACTTGAGATTCTGTAGTACGTGCGCCGATTGCACCCCAGCTGATTAGGTCAGCAACGTATTGAGGCGTGATCATGTCTAGGAATTCGCTTGCCGTTGGCATGCCCATGTCAGTTAGGTCCAGCAGTAGCTTACGTCCTAGACGAAGGCCATCATTTAGCTTGAACGTATCGTTCATGTACGGGTCATTTATTAGACCTTTCCAACCAACAGTTGTACGTGGTTTTTCAAAGTAAACACGCATTACGATTTCAAGGTTATCACCAAGTTCGTCGCGCAACACTTTCAAACGTTTACCGTACTCAAGAGCAGCTTCTGTGTCATGAATAGAACATGGGCCGACAATAACAAGCAAGCGATCATCGCTCTCTTCTAAAATATTGTGGATCGCTTTGCGGCTTTCAAAGGTTGTAGAAGAAGCAACTTCTGTCGCTGGAAACTTTTCTAAAACAGCAACAGGGGGTAATAACTCTTTTACTTTGTTAATTCTTACATCATCAGTCTGGAACATTGCTTACTTCTTCCTTTTTTCTATCCTTGAGCTGAATGTACGTTGTCTCACGTCACTTTCTATCAGCACTAATCTTCTTGTTCCCTGTAACTTAACTAGTAAAAACTCTAGTTTCAATCACTAATTAAAAATAAACGCAATTTTTTTTGTGTTTTATATTTAAAACACCCTGTATACCATTATTTACACGCTATCGATTGCGTATTTTATAGCAAGGTAAGAAGAGCCATTCTTCAAGCTACATCATGCATGTAAAATTGTGTCGAACTCAAAAACAAAAAAGCTCACGTGATCAGCGTGAGCTTTTATTTAATTACATTCTTTTCAATGGCTTGACGACACTATCAAGCCCTTCAATTTTCAGAGCAAGGCACAGTTTCAATAAATCGCCGAGTTCACCAGACGGGAATCCCTTTTTATCAAACCACAGCAAATATTCTTCAGGTAAGTCAATCAGTGTACGACCCGCGTACTTTCCAAATGGCATCTGCATTCGAGCCAACTTAATCAGGTTCTCTTTCTCTAGCATTATTCGGTCTTTACTATGCGTCATCTATGTTGTGTAGAGTATCACCTAAACGTTCAACCCAATAGTTGATCGCGTCTTTGGCATCATCCAGCGAATCAATCATGGTTGAAAAGTCTTTATTACCCGCTTCACGGTCGATGGCTGCAAACAGTGGTGTGCCCTCTTGAGCATCACTGACCAATAACTCTACACTCGCACTCCCAACATTGGTGTGCTCACCAGTCGTGACCTTAGATATGGTTGACATCGCAAGGCCAAACGGCAGAACGCTGCTCGTTACAGCTAAGAGCGGATTGGGCGTTTCAACGTTACTCAGAGCGATACTCAAGCGGAGCGTTTTTCCTGTCGGTTCATCGACAATCGTTTTATGAGGCGATATTTTATCTTCCAAGCGCGCAACCATGTGCTCAGTGAGTTCCTGAATCTCTTCCTGATCCAACGAACCTTCTTCTGCTAAAACAAAAATTTGGTCGATCACTACAGAATCGTAGTCATCTAACTTGGATTTCAAACGCTGCGCGTCACGTAGCCCAATCCTTGCCCAAACTAGGTCAACGCCTCCATCAGGGACTGGCTGAAAATCTTTATAACTGGTGAATTTAGTTGCGGTTTTAATTGGGCCGCCTGCACAACCAAACAAGAAGATGCTGGTTGCAACAAGCAAAAAGACTTTTAAAGGTTTCATGACGCACTTAGTTAAAATTAAGGAATTTAATTGAGTAAGTCATACCTTATATGAAAGGTTTGTAGAAAAGGGGAGTTAAAACTCAGAGCTAGCTTTAAAATTAATCATGCTGAACGGTGTGTGCATACTCTACGATTACCTGATTTCCTTCGATATAAGCATTTTGGATCTCACCATCAACGCTCATTCTACTTTTCAGGTAGACCACTTTTGGCCCTGACTCATTACCTTCTTTAAGTGAAGGAAACACATTCCTAGGCTCTAAATGAAGTAAACGACAAAAGTGACTAACGAAAGACATCGTTAATGGCGTCTCGCCTCTTAGCACTCTAGAGAAATCAAGCTGGTTCATTCCAAGCTTTTTTGAAAACTCCATCTGCGTAATACGCATTCTCGATTTTTGTGACATCCACGTTTGATATAACGCGTCTCTATCTAGTTCTGTGAATTCCATACCGACTCCTTTACATAATTCATACCAATCAATTGTCCGGCTTTTCATACATAGCATGTCAGGGTTTGGTTAGTGGAAACCAAAGGTTTGGTTTTGATATGCGCGCAATTGTCGTGCAGAACAAAACATCACAATCGAAAAGCATTCACAAAAGCGATTAGAGTAAATGCTTTCTTCATTTATATCAATAATTTATACGTTAGCGAACTAAACATATAGCAAGTTAATTTGTATTAAGAATTAAAAGTTCGAGATTGGCATTCCACATTTCAATCTATTGATTCGCGTTTATAAAACTGGTTGGCTACATTTCGCTTGCTCAAACGCACTTCTGGCAAACTATTTGAAAGAATAGGACGTAAAGCCACCGGTCTGTCGACAAATATTCTGTCTATGATAGCGGGGCCGCCACTTAATAGAATTTAAGTGTAAATGCATGCCGGGGTGTTCTCTTTTTTGTCGGCCAAATACAGTAAGGACAAATAATGAAACAACTCCAAAAAAAATCACTCATCGCGCTATCGCTTCTTAGCGTAAGCGGTGCAAGCTTCGGTCACGGTTATGTCTCGGCATACAACAATGGCGTAGCTGAGAGCCGTGTTGCCCTATGTAAGTTCCCTGCGAGTGATACGCAAGAGAAAAACACCAACTGTGGTGGTATCCAATACGAACCACAAAGTGTAGAAGGCCCTGAAGGCTTCCCAGAAGTTGGCCCTGCTGATGGGAAAATCGCCAGTGCGCAATCTTCTTTAGCAGCAGCACTAGACGAACAAAAGGCAGACCGCTGGGTTAAACGCCCTATCAAGTCTGGTTCTCAATACTTCGAGTGGACATTCACAGCTAACCACAAGACTCGCGATTGGAAATATTACATTACTCAACCCGACTGGAATCCAAACCAGCCGTTGGCTCGCAGCTCTTTTGACTTAACGCCATTCTGTGTTGTTGAAGGCAATATGGAACAGCCACCGATGCAAGTCAGTCACTTGTGTAATGTGCCAGAGCGTGAAGGTTATCAAGTGATCCTTGCCGTATGGGATGTAGGTGACACTGCAGCGGCTTTCTACAACGTTATCGACGTGAAATTTGATGGTGACGGCCCTATCATTCCTGATTGGGATCAAGGTGGTCAAATCAACCCGACACAAGACCTGAATGTTGGTGACGCTGTTTATACGCGTGTATTCGACCAGTCTGGTGAGAACGCTTCATACAGCACTGAGCTTGTGATTGAAACTTCTGAACAAGGCAAAGCCAATAACTGGTCTTACGCGCTTGCTTCTAAGATCAACCAAGAGCAGACGCAAATCAAAGCAGGTCAATTGAATGACCAAGGCGATTTCGCACCCGTTTACGGCACGAATCCTGTTTATCTAAAAGCAGGCTCTGGCTTTAACAGTGTCGAAATCGGCTACAAGATTGATACTCCAGAACCCGAGCATGATCTTGAAGTCTCGGGCTTAGAATCAGAGTACATTATCGATGAGAGCCAACCTACTCAGCTTGATCTTACGTTAGCGGCAACAGGCGATATCCAAGCTGAGCTTACCGTGTACAACCATCACCGTGAAGCACTTGCATCTCAGAAATCGGATCTAACAGACGGACAAGTTGAAGATGTTCAACTGACTCTTTCTAAGTCTGAAGCTGGCCACCACATGCTTGTGGTTGTGACGAAAGATGACCAAGGTAACTTAGTGGATCAGAACACGCTTGATTTCCACCTAATGGACGAGCAAACACCGCCACCAGCAGGCGACTACGACTTCGTGTTCCCAGAAAGCATTGAGTCTTACACAGCAGGAACAAAGGTTCTAAGCAGCGATGGTGGCGTTTATCAGTGTAAAGAGTTCCCATACTCTGGCTACTGTGTTCAATGGGCTCCAACAGCAACTCAGTACGAACCAGGTGTCGGTTCACACTGGCAAAGTGCTTGGAACAAAGTGGACTAAGTACTCGCTAGATACTTACTTTGTATTGGGTGAGTTTTAGTCATCAACCAAACAAAAACGGATGCCCAAAGCATCCGTTTTCTTATTCTGTAACAGCTGAAGCATCAGTTATCAAAGTAGATAGTGGTCCGCCAACAGAGCGACAAACAAGATCATGAGATGATAGATGGAGAACTTAAAGGTCTTCATCGCCATATTAGGTTCATCACGATATTTAAGTACCCAAGCGTGATAAATAAAACCGCCGTTGAGAACCAAAGAAGCGCTCAAATATATCCAGCTGCTCATGCCAACCAATACAGGCAATATACACACGATGCTAAGCAAAAAGGTATACAGAAGAATAGACGTCTTGGTGTATTCGATTCCGTGAGTCACAGGCAACATGGGGATGTTCACTTTGGCATACTCATCACGACGATGAATTGCCAACGCCCAGAAATGAGGAGGCGTCCAAATAAAGATGATCATCACCAACAACCAAGCATTTGAATGCAGCTCGTTGGTGACTGCCGTCCAGCCCAATAACGGTGGCATTGCGCCAGCTATCCCTGCAATTACGATGTTCTGTGGCGTCGCTCGCTTCAAGTACATGGTATAGATGACCGCATAGCCCAATAGACTTGCAAAGGTTAGCCAAGCCGTGAGTTGATTGACCCACACCACTAACGTAGCGAACCCAAATAAGCCGATACCTGCTGCAAAGCTAAACACACGCACACTACTCAGCTCACCGGATGGTAAAGGGCGTCGATTTGTTCGAGTCATCTGGCCGTCGATCTTTTTATCGATCAAATGGTTAAACGCAGCCGCTGAACCTGCCATTAACCCTATCCCAATCATTCCGAACAGAGTTTGTTGCAAAGGCAATCCATTCGGCACGGCCAAACACATCCCAACCAATGCTGTCAGCAACATCAAAGCCACCACTTTAGGCTTAGTCAGCGTTAAATAAACTTTCCAAGTGGCTTTGTTTTTTTCAGCCTTTTCGTTACTTAAAGTTATGTCATTATTGGCTGTTATCTTATGAGTTAAGGCTGCGTCTTGAGCCACCACTTCATACTGTGTTGACGTTCTACTGACCATGATTACCTCCTTGTAATACACTGTTCTTCACCAAGCTCTCACTCGGTTTGCGTTGCCACACCACAAAATTGGTTACAACCATGCTGATGAGCAACATTACTGCGACTAGGTTATGCAAAACCGCAACTGAGATTGGCAGGTGAAACCATACATTACTGATCCCAAGGCTGATTTGAGTAAACAACACTATTGCGACAATCATGCTCAGCTTTTGGTGAGGCACTTGGCCAAACTTCCATAACTGGTACACGACCATCAGCACCGTTAATGTCGCCACAATAGCCCCGAACCTGTGCATGACATGTATGGTAAGCCTCGCGGGATACTCCAACACACCAAACTCATAGTTATCGTGTCCGTGTTGAGCAAAATCGAACGCATTTTTGAAATCGAGGTAGCTCATCCAGTTACCTTCACAAATAGGCAATTGGGTACACACCAAAGCGGCATAGTTTGACGATGTCCAACCACCAAGCAGTATCTGCCCAACCACAATGAGTAACCCAAACAACGCCCAAAATTTAAGTGTTGGAGAATAAGAAGCCTCACCAAAACGGCTTTGGAATTGAGACAAACGGCAGTAGAGCAGACACAACAGTGACAGCAACGTGAAACCCCCCATCAAATGCGCCATAACCACAACGGGCATCAACTTAAGAGTCACCGTCCACATTCCAAGCAAAGCCTGAAAAATCACAGTGGCAGAGATAAGTAATGGAAGACCAACTGGTGTGATGTTCTTTTTAATACACCAAGCTACAACGACAAAGATAAGCAACCCTAATGTTCCTGCAAAGTAGCGATGGATCATCTCTATCCACGCTTTGTCTGCTTCAAGAGCTCGCTCTGGAAATTGCAGATTGGCTTGACTCACCGCTTGGGCATCAGACGGAACGGTGATCTTACCGTAACAACCCGGCCAGTCAGGACAGCCAAGGCCAGCATCAGACAGGCGTGTATAAGCTCCGAGCACAATCACGGTAAGGGTTAACAAGATAGTTAATCTCATCATGTGCATGAGTAAATCAGGGGCTTTATTCTGCATCGTTTATCTCCCTATACTTATTCCCTTTGCACTAACAACACTCAGCATTAACGCAATCTGCTAAAGCTCATTAACTCAAGCTTATCAACTTAAGCTGATTAACTACCCAACTCGTGACAGTTTAAGCAGCTTTCTTAGATCATGAATCAAGCCTTTAGATTGGCTGACTAGCTGCGAAGGATCAGAAACACTTTTGTATTCCATAACCAATTGCCCGAGTGGGTCAATTATGACAATGGAAGCGGGTGCAAACTCAGTACTTAATTGATCACCACCTGCTAACAAAGATAAATCAGGCTTGTTGAGCGAACCCGACAACGAGTTACCTTCTGAGACGAAAACAACGGCGGTCACTCGCTCTTTGTTTTTCCCTAGCGCCAAGTAACTTTGATTCAAATAATGGAGTTGTTGTTCGCATAAGCTTTCACACTCTGTGGGAGCGATATAACCCACAACCCAACCCTCTCCTGCCATGGGTACCGTTACGCCGAAATCCGCTAGTGTAATTCTTGGTTCTACCAATTCGCCTGAGTTAGTGACACCTGACGTATACCAATTCTGATCCAACACAGTTTTGGCGATAATGGCTGGCAAAGCGAAAATTAAAACGAGTCCGATTAATACCAAGCGTCCTTTAGTACGACGGCTTCTGAGCTCAGCCATGTTTGCCTCGGTAATTTCCCTGTTCACTTGTGCTTGAGGTTTATCCATCCTTATTCCTCGTGATAGGTGTTGCTTTTAGGTACCGATAGCCAATCAACAACATCAAAAACAAAAGTACCGCAGCCATAACAAACCATTGAAATGAGTAACCAAAATGCTTCTCAGACCTCATCGCCGTTGGACGCCATAACATTTCATAGGGCCATGAATCTAAACTCTGAGGTTGGAAGACAAAGGGCAGCACTTCTTGTCCTGTATACTGTGATAACGCTGCTATGTTTAGGTTTTGGATTCTATTCGGTGTCGTATTTTCTAAACCCAACTCATGACTTAAAGGATTAATTGAGCGTGTATACAAGCGCCCTGACATTTTGGTTGGTACAGTGATACTTCCTAATTGCGGTAGTTCTCTTCTGTCATTACTTGCCGGAACAAACCCAAGATCGATCAATAACTGCTTTTCGTGTAAAAGCTGGTTGCCTTGCTCTTTAGATTGAACCTCACCCAACATGTAAATCACATACCCCACCGTTCCTTGGTTAATCTGATTGTCTAACAAGACCACCAAACCACTTGGTATTTCCAATTCAACATCAACCTTCAAACCATTTAAAAACTGCTGTTCAGATGTACCTTGGGCTTGTGTACGCGAGCCCTTCCATTCAGAGATAACCGTGTCCAATGACCTAAACGATTGCTGCGCTCTTTCTGATAGTTGCTGTTCATAACGTAATTTCTCGTTACCACGATCGAGTTGCCATAAACCTAACTTGATTAAAGCGCCGACTGAAACCACAGTTAAAACAACCGCTATCCAAAAACCTTTACTGCGGAACTTGTGTTCATCATCAATCAATCGGTTTGGAGTTATCACTATGGCGTCATCTACCTTTGTTCTGTTATTTAAAGTCGTATTGGTCGCTTTGCTGTTTTTTATCGCTTTCAATTTGATGAAAGGTCTAATCCAAATCGCCTCAGGTAAACACAATGGAAAAAGACTCAGTTACTTCTTGGGTCGTCGTGTCATGTGGTCAGCCGTTGTCGTGCTACTTTTATTACTTGCTTTGGGATCAGGAGTGATAACTCCTAACCCTCGCCCCTATTAATCCCCGATAGGCTCAGCAGTTAAAGCACATAGACAAATACAAACAGGCCTAACCAAACCACATCAACAAAGTGCCAATACCAACTGCCCGCTTGGAACGCAAAGTGGTCTTTCGGAGTGAAGTGGTCTTTCGCAACCCTTGCCAGCAACACAATCAAAAAGATCGTCCCTAAACAGACATGTAAGCCATGAAACCCAGTAAGCAAAAAGAAGGTATTACCGTAGATGCCAGACTGAAGTGTCAGCCCCATCTCTTGATAAGCGTGAAGATACTCTTCAACTTGGAAGAACAGGAAGAAGCCAGCCAGAACAATGGTTATCTCCAACCACACGATCAAAGCCATACGCTTATTTTGTTCAAGACTGATATGTGCCATGTGCAGCGTCACAGAGGAAAGCAGCAGAATAATGGTGTTCTTAAGCGGGATACCTTGCCAAGGCATGGCTTGTGTCGTTACGCCATCAGGGGTCGTCGTTAGTGGCCAAATTGATTGGAACATCGGCCACAATACTTCATGGGTCATTTCATTATTGCCCGCACCACCAATCCAAGGCACAGAAATCATTCGAGCATAGAAAAGCGCGCCAAAGAAAGCGCCAAAGAACATGATTTCGGAAAAGATGAACCAACTCATTCCTTGTCTAAAAGAACGAGAAATCTGCTCAGAATAGAGACCACTCAATGATTCTGTGATCACATTGCTAAACCAACCTGCGAGCATGTAAAGCAGCACAGCAAACCCGACTAACAACACCGCTTTGCCAAACACACCACCTGCGGCGTCGGTACCCATGTTTTGCACCGTCAAGCCAGCGCCAACCGCGACCAAAAACAGTGCTACAGCACCCACCAATGGCCAGTGACTTTGATGTGGAACGAAATACACTTCCTTTTTAGAACTCATCGCTCAACTCCTTATGTTGATACTGGTTCTGTAAATTCCTAGTTACTTGCGAGTACGTTAGGCTCAGATTTATTGGCCGCAGCACCCACCTCATTCGTGATATTGAATAATGTGTAAGAGAGCGTCAGCGTATGTATCGATTCTGGAATATCTGGCTCAATGTAAAATATCAAACCCATTTCTGCGCTCTTGTGCCCGTCCAATGGCTGCTGATTAAAGCAAAAGCATTCCATCTTATTGAAGTAGGTTGCCCCCATACCTGGAGAAACCGACGGTACGGCTTGGCCAACCAATGAGGCTCCAGAAAGGTTTTTGGCAATGTAGTTAGTTTGAACCACCTCACCAGGATGAACCTCTAACACTCGAACTTCAGGCGAAAACTGCCATGGCATATCTGGCTTGATGTGGGACATGAATTCGACTCGAACCGTACGAGAGTAGTCTGGCTGCATTCCCTGAGGTTGCACCGCTGAAACAGTATTAGTTTTGCCATTGATGCCTAAGGCCTCACACATGACATCGTAGAGCGGCACCAAAGCGAAACCGAAGCAAAACATCGCAACCACGCTCAACACCAAGTAGCCCGTCAGCTTTTTGGTCGATCGCTTATTAGACAGGCGCTTAGGTTGTTTTTTATCTTGATTGGGATCGCTTTGCTTATCACTCATGGTTCTGCCCTCTAATCCACTTTCGGCGGATGGGTAAAGGTGTGGTGAGGCGCAGGGCTTGGTACTGTCCATTCAAGACCTTCAGCTCTATCCCAAGGCTTACTTGGCGCAGGCTCTCCCCCTCTTACGCACTTAATCGCTAGCCATAAGAAAATTAGCTGAGACAACCCAAACGCAAAACCACCAATCGACACGACTTGGTTAACGTCAGCAAACTGAATCGCATAATCAGGAATACGACGCGGCATACCCGCTAACCCTAAAAAGTGCATCGGGAAAAACAGTACATTAACTGAAATCACCGACGTCCAGAAATGCCACAGGCTGAGCTTGTGGTCGTACATATGTCCGGTCCACTTAGGCAGCCAATAATAGGCAGCAGCCATAATCGAGAACACGGCACCGGTTACCAGAACATAATGGAAGTGAGCCACAACAAAATAAGTATCGTGGTATTGGAAATCAGCTGGCACGATAGCGAGCATCAATCCAGATAACCCGCCAATCGTAAACAAAACAATGAAGGCAATCGCAAACAGCATTGGTGTTTCAAAGGTCAAAGCACCGCGCCACATGGTCGCCACCCAGTTGAAGACTTTCACACCGGTCGGCACCGCTATCAACATGGTGCAATACATGAAGAACAGTTCGGCAAATACTGGCATACCCGTGGTGAACATGTGGTGTGCCCAAACCAAAAATGACAACAGTGCGATACTACAGGTCGCATAAACCATCGAGTGATAACCAAACAGGCGCTTACCACTGAATGCAGGGATGATGGCTGAGACAATACCAAAAGACGGCAAGATCATGATGTACACTTCGGGGTGCCCAAAGAACCAGAATATGTGCTGGAACATGACGGGATCACCACCACCAGCGGCATCAAAGAAACTAGTCCCAAAATATTTGTCAGTCAGTACCATGGTCACCGCACCCGCGAGCACGGGCATCACGGCTATCAGCAAGAAAGCGGTAATTAACCAAGTCCATACGAACATCGGTAGCTTGAACCAAGTCATGCCCGGTGCGCGCATGTTCACTATGGTTACGATCACGTTAATCGCCCCCATGATCGAACTGATCCCCATAATATGAACTGAGAATACGAATAGCGCGGTACTGTCTGGGCCATAAGTTGTCGAGAGTGGCGCGTAGAAGGTCCAACCAAAGCTCGGGCCGCCACCCTCTGTAAACAAAGATCCGATTAAGATTAGAAACGCAAAAGGCAAGATCCAGAAACTGAGGTTGTTCATTCTCGGCAGCGCCATATCTGGTGCACCGATCATCATCGGAATCATCCAGTTAGCCAAACCCGTAAATGCAGGCATTACGGCACCGAATACCATGATTAAACCATGGACTGTAGTCATCTGATTGAAGAAATCTGGCTCAACGAGTTGCAAACCCGGTTGGAACAGCTCCGCACGGATCACCATCGCCATTGCGCCGCCCGTTAAGAACATTGCAAAGCTGAACCACAAATAAAGTGTACCAATGTCTTTATGATTGGTTGAATACAGCCAACGAGCCCAGCCTTTAGGTGCCGCATGTGAATCGTGATCATCAACAGGCAAATCATTATTGCCCAAGGTGCCTTCCGCAGAATGGCTCAGTACTTGATCTTCTGCTGGAGCCGATTTCACCGGCTTATTGATTGGTGAACTCATAACTGATCCTTAGCATCATTTTGTGCATCATCCGTTGAGCTTTCAGAACTGCCTTCTTGCTTCGCCTTATAAGCGTTGATATCTGAGGCCTGAACAATATCGCCGGTATCATTACCCCAAGCGTTTCGTTGATAAGTTACTACCGCTGCGATCTCTTTCTCGGTTAACTGATTATCGAATGCTTGCATCGCCGTACCGCCACGACCATAAACAATTGTGTCGATATGAACATCCACATCACCAAGGGCAATAGGACTTCCTTTGATGGCAGGGAATGCTCCAGGAATGCCCTCACCGTTTGCTTGGTGACAAACCGCACATCGAGTTTTGTAAACCTCTTCACCGATGGTATTCAACTCCGCCAAGGAAAGTGACGCATCTAATGCATCTTTCGCGGCTTGTTGTTCAGCTATCGCTAACTCTTTCTGTTCTGCTAGCCATGCGTCAAACTCGTCTTCTGCCATGGCATGTACCACTATCGGCATGAAACCATGAGCGCGGCCACACAACTCTGCACACTGCCCGCGGTAGACACCGGGCTCATCTATCTTTGTCCAAGCCTCGTTAATAAAACCCGGAATGGTATCTTTCTTAACGGCGAATGCTGGCACCCACCATGAGTGAATCACATCGTCGGAAGTCATCAAGAAACGGACTTTACGATCAACAGGCAGTACAAGTGGCTTATCAACTTCTAGCAAGTAATGCGCGCCTTTCACTTCGAGGCCTTCAATCTCTTTGTCACTGGTCGCTAGAAGGCTGAAAAATTCGACGTCTTCACCAAAATAGCTGTAATGCCATTTCCATTGTGAACCAGTGATTTTAACGGTCAGATCTGATTGGGAGGTATCTTCCATCGCGATCAAGGTTTTGGTGGCAGGTATCGCCATAGCGATGAGGATGATGATAGGGATGATGGTCCAAAGAATTTCGACTTTCGTGCTTTCATGAAAATGGGCAGCAACTGCGCCCTTCGATTTCCTGTGCCTCAAAATCGAATAAAACATCACACCAAAAACAACAAAGGCAATCGCACAACAGATGTAGAAGATCAGCATATGAAGTTCATACACCTTACCACTGATCTCAGTGACGCCTTGAGTCATGTTGTAATCACTGCTTGCGTGCACTAAAGGCGATACTAAAAGCACAACAAAACTCTTCAAAAGCCACGCTAGCCTAACCAGTAATCTCTTCAAAAGATCTCTCCTTATCCTTCCTAATTGGATACTTGCGACCTAAATGTCGTTGCGAGCTGGACAACATTCATTGTTATTCCGGCTACACATGAAAAGGCTGAATCTCAATCTACAACTCACATGGAACTAGCCTGTGAACGGGCTATTGACCTCATATAACCTAAGAAGTAATACGGTTCAAAAGCGTTGAAGGTTTCCATGAAAGATTCAAAAACGGCGAATTTGTTAAATTTTGTTATATTTATGTAAAAGGCTAGTTAGTGATATCCAATTATTCAAGGTAAGTTTACTTACTAAACAGTCAATTATTTGAAGTGGCTTAATCTACGTGCCCTCTTGCCGTTGGAATTTATTTTATATCGAGTTTTACGATTGCTTTCATGGAAATGAGAATTAATATCACTTAAATTAAATCAACGGTAAGTCATACAGACATTAATAGGTTTAGTGATTATGCAAGATGCAATGAATTGGTTAGCGAGAGACCCAGATCCAAGAACTCGTGAAGAACTTCAACACCTCATCGATGAGGGAATGCACGACGAACTTGAAGACCGCTTTACTCAACGATTAGAGTTCGGAACGGCAGGACTTAGAGGCAAAGTTGGATGCGGCCCAAATCGAATGAACCGTTTAGTCATACAGGAAACAGCAACCGGGCTCGGCCACTACTTAATCGAACATGTCGCTAATGCGACCATTCGCGGTGTGGTCGTCGGTTATGACGGCCGTTTAGATTCAAAGCAGTTCGCGATTGATACCGCTTCCGTACTCACGGCTTTAGGCATTAAGGTTTATCTAACCTCGAACGTCGCGGCGACCCCTATCGTTGCCTTTGGTATTGAGCACTTCAACGCCGCAGCTGCCGTTGTGGTGACGGCCAGCCACAACCCACCGGAATACAATGGTTTCAAAGTGTACTGGGAGAATGGCGCTCAAATCATTCCTCCTCACGATGCGGGTATTGCCGCTGAAATCGATATCGCATCGACCAAGCCGCTCCCTTTAATGAGCCTAAGTGACGCTGAGACGCAAGGTAAGTTGGTGTGGTTAACTGAAGGCTATTATCAAACGTACCGCGCTGCGATCAATCAGAGCCCATACGTGAGTGACGAGATCGAATCGGCGAACACCACCATCACCTATACCGCAATGCATGGTGTCGGCGCACAAATGGCCGAGGATCTACTTCACGATTCTGGTTTCCATAAGGTGTTCAGCGTCGCCGAGCAAAGAGAGCCCGATGGTAACTTCCCGACCGTCAACTTCCCGAATCCGGAAGAAAAAGGCGCGATGGATCTGGTGGTTAACTTAGCAAAAAGTGTCGATGCCGACATTGCTTGTGCCAACGATCCAGATGCAGACCGATTTGCGGTTGCAGTGAGAACAGATGATGGCTCATACAAAATGCTAACAGGTGACCAAGTCGGCGTGCTATTCGCTCATTATCTACTCTCAAAGCCACATACCAAAAACCAATTAGTTGGTAACAGTATCGTATCTTCAACATTGCTTGAAAAAGTAGCTCAATCCCACGGGGCGACTTATTTCCAAACGCTGACAGGTTTTAAATGGTTAGCGAATATTGGCATGCAATTGGAAAATGATCAGGACGACTTCTTGTTCGCCTATGAAGAAGCATTAGGCTACACAATTGGTACTCAAGTACGAGACAAAGATGGGCTGTCTGCTATTGTCGTGTTTGCTCAATTGGTTGAGGAGTTAAAATCTCAAGGTCGAACAGTTTGGGATCTTCTCGCTCAAATTTCATTTGAACATGGGGTTCATACCAACGCTCAGCGAAGTATTGCACTAGACCCAGATTCACCATCGATTGGTTCTAAGCTCCGCTCGGCACAGCCTAAAGCAATCAACGGTGTCGCTATCTCTGTAATTGAAGATTTGCAGTCTTCTTTACGCTTCGTCATTGGAGGCAATACTGAAGCCATTAACCTGCCTGCAAGTGACGTACTCATCTATCATCTCGAAGATGGTTCACGCATTATCGTAAGACCTTCCGGTACTGAGCCAAAAGTTAAGATCTACTATGAGACGGTGACAAAATTTGAAGGGACAGAAACCTACGAAGACACTCGCCTGCGCGGTGAGAAGTACATGGAGAAACTGATTGAACAACACCAACAAGAGTTGAATTCATAGCGATTTAGCGCGTTCAACATGTAACGGTTAAATATAAAAAATGGACGCTCGTAGCGTCCATTTTTGTCTCAGCGGCTAACCACGAGAAGATGTCTGATTTGATTCGTCTACGAAGTAAAGAAAGAAGACAACATCCAGATAGCTAACACGATGAAAACTCCGCCCATGACTTTCTGTTGATAGGTACGAAACTTCGCGTTTTCTACGAGAGATTTACCAATCGTACCCACTAACGCCACCAGCAAAAAGTTAAACGTTAAGCCGAGAACATTCAGTAATAAACCCAGAACAAGCATCTGCTGACCGGAAGTCGCTTCAATATTCGTCGACACAAACTGAGGCAGAAACATCACAAAGAAAACCAAGGCTTTAGGATTAAGCAGGTTACTGATTAGCGCTCTTTGATAGTAGGCTTTTGCTGCAAAGTTATCGCTTAACTCAGGCGCGTTACCCAGCTCTGTTCGCAGGCAGTCCCATCCCATCTTCAACAAGTACGCGCCGCCTAACAAATGTAGAGCTTTAAGCGCTATTGGGCTCATTGCGATCAACGCTGATACACCCATAGCCGCTAATACTGTCAGAATGATTCCAGAAGTCGCATTACCTAGGCTTGCAAACACGCCGACCTTACGGCCATAGCTCATGCTTGAACTCGCAATCAGTAACATATCAGGGCCAGGTAAAAGAAGAAGTGCAACAACGGCAGTCAGGTAGACAGGTAAAATGGTTAAGTCGATCATGAGGGTCAGCATTGATAAAAACGGAGGCGGATTTTATATCAATTACCAACACCCTTCCAGATGCAATCAGTTGTTCGACGTTTATTTAATCGAATTAAAAACCAACATTAAGCGACAAAGCCAATTTATTAACTAAATAGAAAAGACTAATTAACTTGCTACCCATTCGATCTCAATCAATGTCGTATCGCCACACTTTAGGCGACCAAGGAAGATATCGCCTCGATGTACGGCCCCAACACCTTTTGGCGTACCTGTCATCACAACATCGCCGTCTAGTAAGGTGGTATAAGAAGACAGCTCTTCTAGGATAGTTTTTGGAGAGTAAAGCATCTGCTCAACATGTCCTTTCTGAACACGAACACAGTTAATAAACAACTCTAGGTTTAAGTCTGCAAGGTCTAAGTTATCAATTGGAACAAAGCGACTAAATACGGCTGAGCCATCAAAAGCTTTGGCGCGTTCCCAAGGTAAGCCTTTCGCTTTTAAGCTACTTTGCAACTCACGCTTGGTGAGGTCTAACCCTAAGCCCACGGCTGAGTATTGGCCATTTTCAACGATAAAGCAGATTTCAGCTTCATAGTGCAGTGCTTCTTGATGAAACGAAGAAAGAGAGGAAGTCACGCTGGTGCTTGGTTTATTAAACACCACCATAGAGTCAGGAATCGCATTGTTAAGTTCTTCAATGTGATCGACATAGTTACGCCCAACACACAGTACTTTTGTTGGGGTTGCTGTTCGTTTCGACTTCATCAATTGTTTCTGATCTACAACGCTGCTCATAGTTTATCCCTGAACTATTTTTAGAGAGCAGAGTTTAGCGCATCATAAAATGAGAGTCTTCGACAAGATGATTACCGATCTCTAAATTCTGATCTTGAGCTCAATTCATTGATTTGAATACTTTTAGGTAAATATCGGTGTATACCTCGACCGACCCAGCAGGAATAGAGTCATCGGCTTACATAAATTAGAGAAAATGAAACTAAAGTAGGCAGTTAAATTTGAAGAGCATTAAAACGAAAGAAGCCCTCTCAAACCAAAGGCTTGAGAGGGCTTAGCATGGTGTCTAGGACAGTATCCTAAAAGGTAAACTTAAGGAGTCAACACTATGCTAAATAAGTCTGCGACTTATAGGTAGTAACGAGCACCAAGTAGCCACTGGTCATCAGCTTTTTCTTTGTACACGCCAGAACCTTGTAGGTCGAACTGGTAACCAGCAAAGCCTACGAACTGAGATGTGAAGTTGTATTCAGCTTGTAGAGCTGAAGTGCTGTATACAGTTTCGCTGTTCTTGTCGTCTTCTACCGCTTCGTAGTTAACGCTTAAGTTCAGACTGTTAGAAAGTGCGTAAGAAGCAAGTAATTCAACTGCAACTGTCTCTTCTAAAGCAACACCAGAGCTTGAGTTCATGTAGTTATTCATAGCATAAACACCAGCTAAGAATAGACCTTCAGAACCGTAAGAACCGTAAGTAGCACTCACTACGTTAGAATCAGCAGTTTTAGAACCACCGCCAATGTTACCAAATGTAACGTCACCAGTGTTGTATGCGTAGTTTGCTGTGAAATCAGCAATTGCGTAGTTCAATGCAATTTGAGCACGGTTACCGTATTTGTTTGTGTTTGTATCTGAAACTTTATCAGTCTTGCGGCCTTGCCATGCAACACCTACGTTTAGAGAACCAGCGTTACCAAAATCGATAGCATTGCCGTAACTCACCATCTCTTCGCCACGACCAGTACCTAGGTTACCGTGATCGTCGTAGATGAAGTCATTCGCGAATGCGATTGGCATATCTGCAACACCAGCAACGTTGTAGTATGGCGCCCATTGAGTACCAACAACACCACGACCGAAGTCTTCATGAGTTAGACCAATGTAGCCAAGACGAGTTGTGAATGACTCGTCGCCGCCGTCAAGCATGTTTAGCGCCCATTCGCCTTTAGCATCAGCTGTAAAGCCATTACCAAGATCGTGAGTTGCGCCGAAGTTGATACGTGGAGAAACTGACTCAACACCGATATCGTCTTCGCTGATACGGTCATCGCTGTTTACGTCACCAACTGCAACTGATACGTGACCACCAACAGAGAATGTTGTGCCGTCTTCGTTGTAAAGTTCTACAGCAACTGCCTGTGTACCAAATACTGCACCAGAAATTGCTAGCGCTAAAAGTTTCTTATTCATTGTCATATCCATTATGTAACTGGGTGAGTTATTCACTAACAACCTCGTGCTTACGGAGAAGTTGTTACCTGCATTTAACAAGTAGGCAAACACTAATATACGAATGACAAAAAAGTTGCATTAAAATATATAAAATAAAAAAAATCGCACTATAAAAAACAAAAATACCTTTTAAAACAGTTGATTAACACGAAAATTACTGGGATCTCCTTTCATTCTTTGAGATAAATACTTTGATTATTTTTGATTTTATAATCACTAAAAAAGCATTAAAAATCTAAACCCAAGGTAACTCATCAGACCATCGAGAGGCTCGCCTTTGCCTTTGAAACATTTTGTAACACGTAGAGCTCAGCTGAAATATTTAGCTTTGTGAAACAAATCCCAATATGAGCTAGGAAAAATCGTTCAATAGAAAGTTCATTAGAGAAAAACAAAAAAAGGGCAACCAATCAGCGACTGGTTGCCCTTCATAACTCATCATTGAACTCTTATTTGAAGCAAACCTCAGCCCAACGAGCTAAACCTGCAGTTACTGAACCGAAGTAATTACCACTCACAATCGGTACATTCGGCACAGCTTGTTGTACGGCTTCACGAAGTATCGGTGAACGAGCGGAACCACCCGTCATGTAGATTACGTCTGGCTTTTTCTGGCCTTGTTGAATCGCTTCTTTAACCAACTCAATCATCTTAGACTTTGGTGTTTCAATCGCTTCAACCATCTGTTCGACTGAGATATCTACCTCGACCAGTTCAGAGGCAACATTAATCGCAGCACGATATTGAGGGGATTCTGCCAGCGCAATCTTGGCCTCTTCCGCTCTACGCACAATACCGTAGCCCAAGGTGTCGTGATAAACCTTCATCAAACGTTCTAGCTTTTGAGGCTCTGACGCTTCTTTGCGAAGTAGTTTTAGTGCCGCTAGGTTTTCTCTTGAATAGAAATTCTTTTGAGCTTCAACATTATTAATCGCAATTGGATTCCAGAATTGCGTCAATGGCATATCGATACCCGAAATACCTTTGCTACCCATACCAAAAGGTGACATCAGTTGTTTGAACGCAAGATAGATATCGAGGTCATTCCCCCCTACCCTTTGTCCACTGTGTGCGAGCAAACTCTGGGTACGATCCGCTTTACCCGACCAAGTTGGTCCCATTTCTAATAGTGAGCAATCGGTGGTACCACCGCCAATATCAACAACCAATACTGTTTGGTTTTCAGTTAATGTGCTTTCGTAATCAAGGCCTGCGGCTACGGGCTCAAATTGAAAAGCGATATCAAGGAAACCGGCACGCTTAGCTGCGCGAGACAGTATGTCTTCAGCTTGTCTGTTCGCCTCTTCACCACCTCGACCGTGGAAGTTAATTGGTCGGCCGATAACAGCTTGCTTGATCTGCTCTTGAGTCGTGAGTTCGGCTTGATTCTTGATATTTGCCATCATGGCGCACACTAAATCTTCGAAAAAGCTCACCTGCACATCATGCAGTCCACTCGCGCCAAGGAAAGATTTAGGGGACTTAACATAATAAACATCGCGAGGGTCTTCTATATATAAGTCCAACGCAGCCTGACCAAATGCCATGTCTTCTGGCACTAAGTCGATACTCTCTTCTCTGTTCAGCGCAATCGCACGTCGTAGTACTTGCTCACCGATCGCATCACTCGGCTTGATATTCAAGTGGCGGAATAGATGTTCAGAAACACTCTCACGAGTAGGCGCAAACACGGTTGAGGGAATATAGTGGTTGTTACCTTCTAGCGGTAACAGGCTTGGCTCTCCATTAACCATCGCCGCGACAGAACAGTTCGCTGTTCCATAATCAAATCCAATAAACATAATATCCCCCCACTCAACAAAAGGGGCGAGATGCTACATGAAAAGCCTAAAAATTACGAGGTCATTTCTAAATTTAACTGAGTAATTTCTTAGCTTAACGGCTCTTCAAGAAGAAACAAATATGCTACATTTCAGCCCAAATGAATCACAGGTTAGAGAAATGAAAACACCTTGCCGAGCGGCTTGTAAAAATAATGGCGGAATGTGTAGTGGCTGCTTTCGAACAATGGATGAAATTATAGGTTGGAAAGGCTTATCTGAAGAAGAGCAAACGTCGGTTATGGATAATCTTAGTGGCGCGAGTTCGACTCACCAATGTCCACAGTGTAATGAGCCAGCTCAATGCGATATCAGTGCGGGCAAAGAGACGTGTTGGTGTTTTGAGTTAGAAAAACGAGATACTAGCGATATTCCAAAGGCTGGAGTTTGTATGTGTCGTAAGTGCTTGTCTGCCCGTTCAGTAGTTTAGAGCCCATTTAGTAAGTTACTGGATAGCAAGTTACTAGCCAGTTCAACATAGACAAAAAAAGCGAGAGGTTGTTTTCTCGCTTCAAAATACTGAGATTAAATTTCGACCTAATCGTTACCTGGTTAGTGTCTACTTCACTTTTGCAACCAGCGCAGGCTGAGAAAACTGGATACCATTCCAGCCATGAACCATAAAGTTACGAATATTTTGATGGTCGCTGTTCTCAGGAAAACCGAGCACGTCGTTACGATAAAATTGACCAAAACAAGCAAGTGTTTGCTCTGCTGATAGGCCTTGCTCTAAACCAAAAGCAAAAATCTTACACGAACCATTATTCTGCCCTGCAGCGTTCACTACCTCACCATTGCGAAATTCGCGCTCAGAAAAATCATAGTGAGCTTCGATCACTTGCATTGTATCTTCAAATTGCACGGCCTCTGGGGTTTCAGCCAGAGTATTCAATAAGGTTTCCAGTTCCATTTACTATTTCTCCATCAAGTATATATCTGTCAGCAGTGTATCTTGTTTTAAGACAAGAGTAAGCCGTTGTTTACTTGAGATAGCGATTCACTTTTTTGTTGTACGCTGCTAATTACTTCAATGAAACTAATGACATAGTTTTATCAGGGCGTTATATTATTTTATCAAACGATTAACATTGTTCAGTAACGAATATGCATAAAGATAAAAACTTAGAACTGTTCAGATACCTAAAGCCAGGTACAAAAACAGCAGGTGTATTGGAATTTGGCCCAGACGACTCAATCCAGATCAGTACACTTTATATCGGACACAAAGAAGATCAGTACCTCATCCTAGAGCTTACGCAAAAAGCGACAGAAGCACTGACGCTGAGAAAGCTCACAAACGTTGATATTATTGTTCGTGCGATTACCGACACCGAACTTGGGCACATTGTCGCGTTCAAAACCAATGTACTGGCTCATATCACCTCTCCAGCACATCTAATCTTCCTTCGCCCACCCTCAAACTTTGCAACCAAGCCTATTCGTGAACACGAAAGGTATAAAGTACGTCTCAGCTGTGAAGTCACTTTTGATACCTTGTCGCTGGATGCCACACTAGTCGACTTTTCAGCGTCAGGGTGCGGTATCTATCTTACCCAGCAATCAGATATTGATGTCGGCTGGAAGATAAAAGTCAATTCTGACTTAAATGAGTACTTAGATGACGATCTTGTCTACAAGGTGGTAAGTAAGAAAAGGCAAAGACAAGGCCGGTTGCTAGGTATCCAATTCCCTGAACACCTAGATATGAGTGATGAGTTGAAAACGCTGCTATTGGAACAAGCCTTTGTCGCTGGCTCGATATAAAGGCAGAAAATTAGTTACTTCTCTTCAACAGACTCCATTAAAGAGCACTAAGTTAAAGCCTAGTGCTCTGTGTCATTCCAGTATGAGTTTTTGAAATGAACAAACGCTTGGTGGAGCGACTCTTCTTTAATCGGCTTTACAATCACGTAATTCGCCCCTGCGGCCATAAAGCTGTCTCTAGTTGACTCTTGAGCATCAGCGGTACACGCATAAATAGGGGCTGACACACCAATCTCACCTCTTAGCTGCTGAGTGGTTTCAACACCACCGAGATTAGGGAGTTGGTTATCCATCAAGATCAAGTCATAGGTAATCGTCTTAGCCATCTCAATCGCTTCTAAGCCATCTTTTGCCCAGGTGACGACCATGCCATATTTCTTACAGAAAGCCTGAGCAATAAAGGCGTTGGTGTGATTGTCTTCCACCAGCAACACATTCAAAGGTCGACTAAACAACGCCTCTGGCTCAACCTCAGCTTGTTGCTTAGCATCGACTAATAGCGGCTTGGCGTGTACGACTACAGGAATTTCTATCGTGAACTCTGAGCCTTGACCTATCACGCTGCGGACTTGAATGTCCCCTTCCAGCATATCGACCAGATTTTTTACAATTGTAAGTCCTAAACCAGTGCCACCATATTCACGAGTGGTGGTCTCTTCGGCTTGAACAAAGGGTTCAAAAACAGCATCAATTTTGCTTTCATCAATACCAATGCCAGAATCTTTCACTCGAACGATCAAGCTGGCGTGATCGGAGTTAAAGATACTCTCGATCTCAAAGCTGACGGAGATACCGCCTTGATGAGTGAATTTAAAAGCATTACTCAACAGATTAAACATGATCTGATTGAGGCGTACTTGGTCGGTATTGATTTCAATGTCATCAACCAAGTGATTCACAATGGTAAATTCGACGGATTTATCTTCACACAGCGGTCGATAGATGCTGTCTAAGGTATTAACTAACTCCCCTAAACGGAAGTCTTTCTTTTGAATATTAAACTGCCCTTGCTCAATCTTTGAGAAGTCCAAGATATCGTTAAGTACCGCCAGTAAATGTTCCGCACTATTACACAGTACATCCACCTGCTCGCGATTATCTTCATTGTGCATAGAGCGCTTGAGCAGCTGAGACACACCGAGAATACCGTTGAGCGGCGTGCGAATCTCATGACTCATCTTAGCTAAGAAGTCTGCTCGCACATTCGCAAGATGCTCAGCTTCTTCTCTTGCTCGATCAGCCTGTCTTTCCGCCTCGATAAGCTTAGTAATATCTTGCCCTTGTACCACCACTCCTGTGATGCCGTGTTCCACGCGAATAGCAGACATGTTCCAACGAAACACCTTTTCACCAATGGGTACGTTAATACCCGTCAGTTTAGAACCCTGAACCACCATTTGAATATTAGGCAGCATTCGCTGCTCAAACTCTTGGGCAATTGGACCATAATTGTCATCAGCATCGAACAACGCCATGCGAGCGGCGGGGTTCATCTGAATCAAATCGCCTTTTTCAGACCAAACTAAGATAGGCGAATGAGCAAAGTTAAAGAGATCTTGGAATTTTTGATTCTGTTCAGATAAGCGCTCAAAGGTGTCTTCAAGAGTACAACCAATATGATGAAATTCGAAAATGTTAGAGCCATCGAACTTGTTGTACTTTTCGCTAGCACTTGCCGAACGAGTAAAGTCCATTAGCTTATCAAGCTCGGCTGAGACTCTCTTTTGAATCCAAGTTCGAGCAAAAAAAGACATCAATATGATCACCACAATCACCACGATGATCGCACGCTGATAATTCTCTTCTAACGCAATGAAATTATTATTTTTTTGAACAGCTCGAATGATTAAAGGAGTTTCAACAGCATTAATCTTAATGGTTGCGATGGTAACGAAATGACGCGGCAACTGTTCGTACATTTGGTAATTGAGGATGTCAGTAATGGTGTAGCTTTCATCACCACTGAATGTCGATGTCACCGGTGTACCGTGCGCTTCAATCACGATATTTTCGCTATTACTGCCCTGTTGGATTGACTCAGCCAAAGAGAAGTTGTTGTCAAGCACAATGGCGATATAGAGTTGACCAAGGACTTCCCCAGTAGCGTTATCAACAATAGGGGTACGGCGAGCCAACAAGTGACGCTTACCTATATCTGTCCTCAGTTTAATAAAATGCCAATTACTGCTGAACGAAACCTCATCAGAAATATGCTTTAAGTTGGACTCATCCAAACCATAAAATTGACTGTTGCCGTCTTCCCAAGCCAAACCATCGTGGGTTGAGACAAAGCGTAAATCTGGTGCATGATCCGGTTCACGTTGGTCAACACCAAAGAAAAAGTAGCTCAGAGTCTCGTCATTACCCGTATCAAAGTACTCTCTGAGAGTTTCACTGTGTGAGCTACTGTCTTGATGGATTTGCAGCACCGACAAACGATAATCAAACATGTTTTGGATCAGGCTTGAGGTTTGCTGTACCGTTCGATTCGTCTCTTGCTGTACGATATTACTGCTGGTTTCATAATTATGAATAAGCACGCCAAGTGCCATCACGCCTATCACCAAAATAACGATACGCGTAATGAGTCTAGCTAAAGTGTTTCTAGGTGTACTGGCGTAACTTTTCTTCATTAGTGACCTGAGTACCTAAATGCTCGCTGTTTAAGTTCTGAAATACGTTCTGGGGAATCTTCCTTGGTGACAATTTCAAATTCACCAGAGTAAACGGTAGGCACTTCCAAACCGGCTAGATCCCACTTGATCGCCTCTGCCATTGCAATGCCTGTATCGTCGTTCATACGCATGACAGTAACATCTAGGTCGCCCCTTGCAATGGCTTCAAGTTCAGCAGAGCCGCCTCCCCAACCATTCACTAAGATGTCTTGGCCCGATTCACGAATCGCTTCCATTGCACCGAGAGCGACATCCGTTGAACATGCATAGATAAAGTCTAGATCCTTATCGTTCTCTATGCTGATTTTAGCCGCTTGGTAGCCACTGTCTTTGTTTGATTTTGTGTAAAACGAAGACTTAAGGGTAAAGTTGGTAACCGTATTCACTTCATGGATAAAAGTATCTCCACGCGCATCACTGATATAGCCTTGTGAGTAATACAAAACAGAATACTTACTGTCTGGCGGACTTACTTGTTTAAAATAGTCCGCCAGTTTTAAGCTGCCTGTCGCATGGTCAAAACCCACATACATAAATGGCTGTCTATCTGCCCAAGCTCGCACTGGCGTCGTGATATTTTGAAGAATCAGTTTGGTGTCTGTAGAGGTCAACACGTGCTCGATAAACTTGCGGTGGCGCGTGGTATCTAGCGTGAAAATCAAATAATCCGTCTTGTTTTCAATCGCTTCTTGCAACGAAATACTCTGCTGCGCGAGATCGGCATTAATACGGGTAAATACTTGATTTATTTGGTAGCGGATCTTCAGCCTATCGAGACGCTTCTCAAAAGCTTGAATATTACGAACCCAGTAATCCGAGATCTGTTGGCCCGGATACACCACGGAAATCGTAATTGGTTCGTCTTGGATTCTTCTCAGTGGCACAGGGTGATTTTGTACAGCCTCGACCATTTTATCGGTCAATGCTCTTTGTTCTGGAAAAGTGGAAAGATAATCTTGGTATTCCCAGTACCTATTGAGGACATGAGTACCATGGGAAAGAGCGGACGCAGAAAATACGGCAAGTCCAAACAACATCAGTAAACGTTTCATATTTTTCTCGTTTTATATGAGCTACTTTGGCTCATTTTTTAACCTAGCATGACACCATCTCTTTGTATGGCTAATGGATATTATGTAGGACAACGATGATAAATGATAGCGTCTAACACTAATTAGAACGACATTCTAAATGAGCAATATGTTAATTTGGAATGGAGATTAAGAACAACGAGTTAAATTATGATTTCAGCCCATTCACGGTAAGAGTAATTACCATTTAAATTCATAAGCTTAGCTAGAGCCGATATAGCTCCTTACACTATTAAGATTTAATCAATAACAAACATTTTAGCTATGAATTATGAGACTTCGATATATTGAATTTTGTCTTTTTGCCACTCAATAATCAGTTTGAGTGATACCAGTTTTTCTTTGCGGGATTTGGGCAACTGCTTGATCGCGTATTCGGTTTTCAACGCCTCACTTTTTGAGCCAACACCAAAGCTCCAAACCAGCTTAAGTGGGCCTTTACCTTTTAAAGCTTTGGCGCCTTTACCGGTTTGATGTTGTTCAAATCGACGTTCTAGATTGTTCGTCACGCCACAATAAAGGGCATTGTGACGATTGCGGATCAAGTACACGACCCAATCCGCATTTTTATCAGCATCTGACATTTAAAGCAGTGATTCAACCAGAGCCTTAAGCTCTGCCACTTCTGCTCGTAGGCTTGCAACTTCAGACTCAAGCTCTTCAAACTTTTCACTCGTTGCAGAGGGGGCAGCCGCGCTTACTGATGCCATCGCAAACGCTTCAACGTCCACTTCACCGCTCAACAAATGCTGGTAGCGTGATTCACGTTTACCCGCTTCGCGTGGCAGCTTCACAACCAAGGCACCTGCTTCTCTTGCAGCGAGTTTGTCTAATGTTGCTTCTACTTCTTTCACATCACTAAAGTTTGCAAGGCGACCCGTTCGAGTACGAAGTTCACCGGGTGTTTGCGCACCGCGCAGTAACATACAGCAGATGATTGCACGCTCTTGCTCTGTAAATTGCAGATCGCCGAACTCAGTGTTGCAGAAACGATGCTGATACTTATTAACACGGCTATTGAAGCTGCTCTCATCACTCACCATGCGACGTCCGATTAAACCATCAACTGCATCTAAAACATCTGACTCAGAAAGAGAGAGAACAGGTTCACGGTTACTCTTTTGATTGCATGCCGTGGTTAAACTGTTCAGTGTCAGTGGGTAATGATCGGGAGTAGTGACTTCTTTCTCGATCAAACAACCGATAATTCTCGCTTCAATTGGGGAAAGTACTGTGTTCATCGTTTTTCCTTTTTATTATTTTGATAATTCCATCTCAACACCTAACAATGCAGTAACTAGTGTTCAGACAAAATTGGTACTCGTTTCTTTCTGCCCTGTTCATCAATCATTATGATCTTAGAACGGTTTAGCTCTATTTCCACGACTTCCAAATAAGTACGCTCTTGTACATACGCATCACGAAGCTTGTTTTGTTCTGCTGAAGATTCAGTGACATTCTCGTCCAATTCTTCGTTTTCCAATTGTTGTTGATTCATTTCACATTTCGTATCAATGCAGTATCTACATGGGATACTAACTTGAACGGTAAGATAAAAACAATCACACATCAGCGAGAGTGACGAATAATTAAACAACCTTACTTTTGCTTTGATCTAAAGACTGTTACATCATCAATTGATGTGCTTTAATCAGAAGCAGACAACGTATTTGACGAATAGGAAAAGGAATCTATGAGCAGCGTATTTGAAATTGTTAACCAAGCACGACGTAAGAACAAACTTAAGCGTGAACTTTTAGACAACGAAAAGAAAGTTCGTGACAACCGTAAGCGTGTCGACCTTCTTGATAACCTACTTGATTACATCAAGCCAGAGATGACCCACGACGAGATCCTAGGCATTATCAAAAATATGAAAGCTGACTACGAAGACCGTGTTGATGACCACATCATCAAGAGCGCTGAGATTTCTAAAGCTCGCCGTGACATCAGCCGTCGCATTCGTGAACTGACAGAAGAAGACAAGCAAATCCAAGGTAAGAAGTAATCTAACCTCGCTAATTTACTTGTAACAATGTTAGTAACCCACTCTTAGTAGTGGGTTTTTTTTACCTAAACTCCAGCGTCTATACTTAAGCATCTAAACCTAACCGTCTAGGCTTAAGCGTACCTAAGCAAAATGAATGAAACTCAACAGCAGTATCAAACTAAATAACGAGTGTACACTAGCGATGGAGAGACTTTATGTACGGAAGTATTCTGATAACCTTGGCGTTATCAACGACACAACCTTACCCTGAAAAATTTGAGAAACTTTATACCGAAGAAACCGAAATCACTTATGACGATCTCGTGGTCGATGTTCATGGCTACAAGGTTCCGACCCGATCAGCATTTCGAGGTTGGATGCTCCTCAATCACGCTCAAGACCAAGTGAGAGCAATCGGACAACAACTCAAGGACAATGGCGTTACTCAGAGCATGCCTCTGCATCTCGTTCTATTGCAAGGGACGGATTGGGCAATGAGTAATACAACCTTGTTTACCCTCCCAAATAAGAAACATGTGCCAAACATGATCAATACCCTGAAGTACATACAACAATATATTGAGCCTGAAATCGGTGTTGTTATACCAGTATCTGGAGAGCGAACCGATATCTACAATCAACAAGCTGGTGGTGCACTGCGAAGTAAGCACTTAGAGTTTTGTGCCTTAGACCTAGTGCCTGCAAATGACATTACTCGCGAAGATCTACACGTGAAACTTAAAAAGATTCATTCGGAATTCGGGCAAAAAAATAATGTTGGGCTTGGTTTATATTCAGGTGTTCGATTCCACATCGATACTTGTGGGTTTAGACAATGGTAAAGAAACACGATCAAGTCATAAAGACCTGCAATTCGCACGTGTCACTTAGACTCTAAAAACAAGCGAAATTACATAAGATTATGATTTTAAATGTAAATTAAAACTGGAACGCTAATTGATATTAATAACAAGTATCATAATTATTAATAGCAATTAGGAATTCAATATGAAGACGATGACTCAACGCTTTCAAACTCTGCTTTCTGTTTCAAACTTCAGTCTAGCTATCACAACCTTGCTTATGCTTCTCAGTATTATTGTTGCTTATCCAATGGCCGATCACTTCTCACTGCCAATTCAAATCGTCGCCCACATCAGCACCATCTTAGTCGCAGCCTTGCTGAACATCAGCTATGTCGGTCGTTGCCTTGCACAATACAACCTTGGATTGGAAGTTCGTTAAGTAGCGCCGCGCTAGCCTTGATACGGGAGCCCTAGACAATATCAAGGCTACTGAAAAGATCGTACAGCTGGTGAGATTTATAGGGTTTAGGTAAGTAGGCGTTCATACCGGCTTCAAAACAATCTTTGATGTCTTCTTCTAGAACACTGGCGGTTAAAGCTATGATGGGTAATGGTGTGACTTGTTGATCGGCTTCCCACTGACGTATCGCACGAGTCGCCGTTATGCCATCCATAACAGGCATCATGCAGTCCATTAAGACTGCATCAAACTGAGCACCCTGGGTGATGACATCCACCGCTTCTTGGCCATTACTGGCAATCAAATATTCATAACCCGCTTGCTCAAGGAAGAAGCTCGCTATTTTTTGATTCATCAGATTGTCTTCAACGATCAAAATGCGTCGATTCAGAGAGCGAACTTCTTCATCTTTTGCTTCCACTTGAGGCGTTTGCTCTTCGCCCACATCGAGAGATTGTAAGCTGGTTAAGAAACGTCGGCCCAAGAATGGCAAAGTATGAGTCGAGTGGACCGTTTCTCTGATTAGGTTGGTTTTAAATAGGTGATGCTGACAAACGATGACGCGAGCAAGAGGATATATCACCTTCAACGTCGCAAGATCTTTTTCCATAGAGTGGTGCAAGGTATGACAATAAAGTATGAAGTCACTTTCTTTTACACTTTCACTAAGAGCAGCAATGGATGACACCACATTGGCTCGAACATTCAAACGCTCACACTCTTTAACGAGCTGATCGAGGTAATTGAAAGAGTTCGAGATGATGGTCGCTCGGCTCAGGTTATCGAAAGTTTGAACAGGCGCTTCTACAACATCGACATACAAACAAAAAGTGAATGTAGAGCCCTCTCCTTTCACTGAACGCGCGGTAATGTAACCACCCATCAAATCAACAAGCTGTCGACAAATCGCAAGCCCTAACCCCGTACCGCCAAATTGACGGGTAATGCTGCCATCTTCTTGAGGGAAAGGTTCAAATATGGACTCTAACTTCTCGGGCTCAATCCCAATCCCGGTATCAGACACGCTGCATTCAAGCTTGCCCCTGCCCATAGACATAGGTGTATAAGCAATGTCAGTTGTAATTGTGCCCTTAGACGTAAATTTGATGGCATTAGAAAGCAGATTGGTCAGCACCTGTCTCACGCGGTACTCATCGAAAAACAGTTGTGACGGCGTTTGATAATCGATATTGATGTCGAGCTCAATATCCTTACTTATCGCTTTCGACTGAATCACACTCACAGAGTCATAAACCGCTTCTCGCAAATCAGCATTGTGTGGTGACAACATCAAGTTACCCGACTCGATTTTAGACAGGTCGAGTATGTCATTCAGCAGCACCAGTAAAGAGTGAGAAGACGATTCGATATCCCCCAGTACTTCTTGTTGATTTGGGCTCAGTTGGCTTTGAGATAAGATCTCAGCCATGCCAATGATCCCGTTAAGTGGCGTGCGTATTTCATGTGACATATTTGCTAAGAATGCGCTTTTGGCTTTGTTAGCCGAAATCGCGTCTTCTTTTGCTGTTATCAACTCTTTGTTGTGCAGATAGTTGCGTTCCATCACTCGATTTAGGGTTTCAGTGAACTCGGCAAGCTCATCGTTCCCTTGGATACGAATCACCTTTGGCTGGCCGTAGCTATCAGCGCATTCCGACACACCTTTCAAGATAATCGACAGGTTTCTGTTTAAGCGCAGAGATGTCGCAACCCCAAGCCACATCAAAACACCAGAAGCGATGAGTATAAGCAACGTCATGACCAAGGTTTGCCTTTTCTGCAACGCGATATTCTTGGTCAGTTCAAACTGTATTTGATTGGTGTAAGCGCCAATCGCGTTTGAAATAGCCCGTTTTTTAACCTCTAAGCTTTTCAAGTGTTGATATATTTCGGGTGATGAAAAGTCCCCTTTGAGGATTCGAGATGTAAATTTGTCTTGGAATTCATCTTTGGCGACAGCGTTTAGCAACTGTCTAATGTTTGGAGAACGCGTATCCGAACGGAAAAATGTATCTAATAGCTGTTGCTGCCTCTCTAGAGCAGCGACATAGCTAAGCAAGTATTGGTTTTTAAACTCTGGGGAGCGATTCAAACTGAAGCTTAACCACGCTTCTCTCTGAGTCCAAAACACATAATGCGTAAGATTGATAAACATCGCTTCAGCTTGACCGATATTTTCATCGACTAAGGCCATACGATATTCAGACAGCTCCATCAGCACGTCTTTTAACAAGTCGAAAGCGCGCTCTGTCAATTTTCTGCTGTCTGTCGTTTCAGGTGTACTAGCTAGGATCATCAACAACTTTTTCAATTCAGCTAACTGAGGGTCAATACTCCAATTGCTGTCGAACCGTTGAAGTCGCATTCCATACTGAGTCAGTCTATCCAGTTCTGATTGCAGTGTTAAAAGCAACTGACCTTTCTCAGGGGAATCATTAGACAGCACCAACCATCGATAAGCATCACTTGAAACCGTATTAAAAAATTGAAGCGCTTCGACCTTAATACGCGTTGTTTCAAGGTGATTCATCTTCTCATCGTTCTTAAGCACTTCATTCACTGTAAACCCGAACATAATGAGTACAGAAACCGTGGAAAGAAAAATAAGACGCCATCTAATTGACATATTTATCATTTTTATAACGACTCCCTTCCCGAAAGTAATTTACCTAGCCCAAATTAAGAATAGGACATTAACAGGGGGTTATTGATCAAATTGGATATGAACAAATGATACTCTGAGCCCAGAACGAAAAATTAGAATCAACAGGCATCCAAAACAGGGCTTTAAAGCGGAGGAGTCTGCTTTACTAAGTGAGATTGAGACAAGCCGATTTTAGACAAGTGAACGTTACGTGAGAGAGGTCTACTCGAGGAGGTTTCTACAAATGAGATGTAAGCAAGCGAGGTTTTAGTGAGCAAAAGGTAAACAAAAGACGTTTTCTCCAGTTATTATCACCGGCATAACAAGTACACATCCACATTCTGCGGCTCAACTAGACTGTGAATAATGACTCTGCGTGCTAACAAAGTGGATAGTTAGGTTAAAATTGTGACATCCAATCGTTTGCGTGATGCACTTTTCACACTCAAGCTAGGCTTATTCAAAGGTCAAACATCAATACTCGTTAATTCCCTTATTTATCGTTTACTGTTTACGTGTAACTTGAGTTAGCGATCACACCTTTAATGTTCAATATGACCTGTATTACATATTATCCTTTGAATTGAGTATTTTTTGACGAAAAATAAGTGCTACAGATTATTAAAGTCAATAGTCTTTATCGACGTTCAAATCTTGATTTATGGCTAATATAAAGCCAATTTGCAGATATTTTGTCTGCATTTATTTTTCCTAGCAGAATAACCCGTCGTACCTTACAATCCTGCCACATAAAAATTACAAGTTACACACAAGGTATATCAGCACATTTAAGTGGCAATAAAGACCACAGACTGATGCCTCAAATCCCCTATGCTGATTGGCTTCCCTACAACCGCCATGAATGCAGAAACTTAACGTGAAAGGTCCCGAGTAAAGATGAGTCCCGAAAAGCACCTCCTAGATTGGCAAACTAGTCAAACCATTGCTGAATCCATCGCTCCAACTTTAGGTCAGTTATACCGTCAAAAAGGCGTAGAAGTTATCCTCTTTGGTAAGACCTTAGTTAACGCGACAACTATCGACATCATCAAAGCTCACCGCATCGCAAAACGTTACACTGGTTCTCCTCTTACAGCAGAACAGACTCAACCTATTATTCAACACCTTCTCTCTATGGACTTATCTCCATGTCGTATTGATGTTGGTCGCCTTGCGCATTCATTCTGGCAAGATCGCGAAGACACACATGGGTTGGATGATTTCCTACAAACTGCACTTATCGAATCGCTTGAAGGCGATGCAATGACAGAACCTCGTGACGTCGTGTTGTACGGCTTCGGTCGTATCGGTCGTTTGCTAACTCGTATTCTTGTAGAGAAAAGCGGCCCAGGTTACCCACTTCGTTTACGCGCAATCGTTGTACGTGGCGGCAAAGATGGCGACCTAGAAAAACGTGCTAGCTTACTCCGTCGTGACTCTGTTCACGGCCAGTTCAACGGCAGCATTGTTGTAGACCAAGAACGTAAAGCAATCATCGTAAACGGCAACTTCATCCAAGTTATCTACGCAAACAAACCAGAAGAAGTGGATTACACGGCTTACGGTATTGAAAACGCACTTGTGGTTGATAACACAGGTGTATGGCGTGACGCGGAAGGCCTAAGCCAACACGTAGCATGTAACGGTGCGAAGAAGGTTCTACTAACTGCGCCAGGTAAAGGCGACATCAAGAATGTTGTATTTGGTGTGAATGAAAATGTTATTCAACCAGAAGACACCATCATCTCTGCAGCAAGTTGTACCACCAACGCAATCACGCCAGTATTGAAAGCAGTTCACGACAAGTTTGGCGTACTGTCTGGTCACATCGAAACGGTTCACTCATTTACCAATGACCAAAACCTAATCGATAACTTCCACTCAGGTGATCGTCGTGGCCGTGCTGCGTCATTGAACATGGTACTGACATCGACTGGTGCTGCTAAAGCGGTATCAAAAGCAATGCCAGAAATGGAAGGAAAGCTAACAGGTAATGCGATTCGCGTACCTACGCCAAACGTATCAATGGCAGTAGCAAACCTAAACCTTGAGAAAGGCACAAACAAAGAAGAGTTGAACGAGTACCTACGTGAAATGGCGCTGTCTTCTGCTTTGTCTGCACAAATCGATTACACAGACTCAACTGAGATTGTATCTACAGACTTGGTTGGCTCTCGTCACCCAGGTGTGGTTGACGGTGTGGCGACTATCGCACAAGACAACCGTGCCGTGCTGTACATTTGGTACGATAACGAGTTTGGCTACAGCTGCCAAGTTGTTCACTGTATGGAACAGATGATGGGTGTACGCTACAAGACATACCCTGAAGTTTAATCAACTTCGCTCTTGTAGATACGTCCATCGCAACAAGCTCCACAACATAATAACTATATCTGCGAAGTCTGTATGGGCTTCGCAACCCCTTTTGTTTTACTCCCCCGTATAAACAAGAGGGTTGCCACTTAGATCTGCTCTCTCTAACTGATCTAGGTGGCCTTTTTACATCTAGCGCCCTAACTTTTATCGCTATGACAAGACCTTGTCTTCATCACCCTTGCACAGCTTCACGTCTGTTATAACTCAACCTCAACATCTGACTGAATCGAGCTTGAACATGCAAGCACGTACCCCTGCTCAATCTGTTCTGGCGTCAATGTCTCTTGGCTGCTTGATTCCACAGACCCTTTGGTCACTTTGCATTTACACGAGCCACAAATCCCGCTGCGACAAGCGATAATAATTGGAACGCCTGCTTTTTCTAATGAATCCGCCAATGGTGTACCAGTTTCCGCTTCAACTTCAGCTCCGAACGCAGGCACAAATACCTTAACAGCACTATTCGTACCGTCAGCAACTTCGGCTTTTGACGCTTCTGATTGAGCATTCTGAGTAGCAGGAGTGAAGCTTTCTTGATAGAAGTTATCCATGTTGAACTCAAGTTCTTTCAGATAACTTTCAATGTCTTGCATGAAGCCTACGGGCCCACACAGGTAAACCGTTCTCTCTAAGATATCTGGGCTCAGTTTCACCAACCAGTTTTTATCTAAACGACCTTGAGGAGCCGTTGTTCCTTCGTTGTCTTTTAGCAGCAGTTTTAAGTTAAAGCTCGCATGTAATTCATCGAGCTGATGAAGTTCTTGAAAGTAGATAGTCTCAAGCTTGTTGCGTGCCATGTGGACGAAATCAATCTCGATGTCACTGCCTTGAGACAGCCAATACTTGACCATCGCCATTACTGGTGTGATACCACAGCCTGCACTCACTAGCGTTACTTTCTTTGTCGCCGTTGGCATACAATCAATACAGTTAAACGCGCCTGCCGGCTTCAACACTGAAACCTCATCACCTTCATCAAGCTCATCAACAATAAAGTTCGAAACCAAGCCACCTTCCACACGCTTGACCGTCAACTTCAGACGGTTATCTTCCGGGCAAGAAGCCACTGAATAAGCACGGTAATCCGTTTTCGTCGGCATATCTAAACCCAGAGTAATAAATTGCCCTGGCTTAAAATTAAAATGTAAGTCTTGTGGAATACTGCCAAGCTCAAAGCTGACCGTGTCTGGCGTCTCATGCCATTTCTTTAAACACACTAAATTGATTGAATCGCTATCCGACCATGCATACATAGTTCGTGTACCTTGCTAATGACTAGATGATTAAAATGACTAAGGATTTAAATCGAAAAAGCCCCGCCGTTGTCTGTTTTTGAAAAACGTCACAACAACGGGGCTTAGGAGTTGGCTTAGATTAAGCCGCTAAGATTGTTTTAAGATCTTGCTCTGGCGTTGAGATAGAACGCATATCGAACTCGTCTTGAATAATCTTTAGTAGGTTTTCTGTTAGGAACGCTGGCGCTGTTGGGCCTGTGTAGATGCCTTTCACACCAAGAGCAAACAGAGTAAGCAGGATAACGATCGCTTTTTGCTCGAACCAAGAAAGAACAAGTGTTAGAGGCAGTTCGTTGATGCCGCAGTCAAACTCTTTAGACAGTGCTAAAGCAAGCTGAATAGCAGAGTAAGCATCGTTACATTGACCAACATCTAACAGACGTGGGATACCGTTAATATCGCCAAATTGGTTCTTATTAAAACGGAATTTACCACATGCCAAGGTCAGGATTACTGAATCTTCTGGTGCTTGAGCTGTGAAATCTGTGTAGTAACTACGCTCAGATTTGTCGCCGTCACAACCACCGACTAAGAAGAAGTGCTTAATGTTGCCTTCTTTCACTTGCTCAACAACCGCAGGCGCTGCTTCCATCAGTGCGTTACGACCAAAACCAACAGTGATCATTTGCTCGATCTCGTCATGCTTGAAGCCTTCTTGTGCAAGAGCACAATCGATCACAGCGCTGAAATCGTCACCTTCAAGGTGAGCAACACCCGGCCAGCCTACGATGCTACGCGTAAATAGACGGTCAGCGTATGAGCCTACATCAGGGTTAAGCAAACAGTTAGATGTCATTACGATCGCACCAGGGAAGTTCGCAAATTCTTTTTGCTGATTCTGCCAAGCGCTGCCGTAGTTACCCGCAAGGTGTGGGTACTTGTTCAGTTCAGGGTAACCGTGTGCAGGTAGCATCTCACCGTTGGTGTAAACGTTAATGCCCTTGCCTTCTGTTTGTTGAAGGATCTTTTCTAGGTCATGCAGGTCGTGACCAGAAACAAGGATACAGTGACCTTTCTTCGTCTTCACATTCACGGTTGTTGGTTGAGGGTGACCAAATGTATCTGTCTCGCCCTTATCCAGCATTTCCATTACTTTGTAGTTCATCAAGCCAATCTGCATAGACGTATCTAACAGTTGTTTTAGGTCTGATGGGTCTGTACCTAGGAACGCCATGATTTCGTGGTATTCAGCAAAAATAGCATTGTCAGTTTGACCAAGAACACGTGCGTGCTCCATGTACGCTGCCGCACCTTTTAAGCCGTATAGGCAAAGAAGGCGAAGACCAATCACATCTTCGTGTTGAGAGTCGTGACCGCGGTTTACCGCCGCTTGAGGGGCAAGCGCCAATAACTCTGAAGAATCTGTTGGAAGATCGAATTGAGCAGCAGCAGAAAGCACAGGGATCTCAAAACCGGTCAACGTAGCTGCCGCTCGAACTTGTTGTTCTAAACGCTGCTTAAACTCGTGAGATTGCTGAGCAAATTCGATGATGCGAGCAGGATCGAAGTTAACGTTCGTTAATGTTGCGAAAAATGCTTTTGGTGCCCATTCATCAATTTCAGTATCAATAACATCACAAGCACGGCCTAAATTAGCCCAGAAAGAAACACCTTGAAGAGAATGCACCAACACGTCTTGAAGGTCGGATACTTCCGAAGTTTTACCACACATACCTTGTGCGAAAGAACAGCCTTTTACGGTTGGGGTTTGAATTGTTTGTTCACATTGAATACAGAACATATAGGGGCTCCAGTAATTTTTATTAGCTGTAAGTGCTTTGCTTACAGTGACTTATTCCAACCCCTATAGAGCATCAACCGTGCCAACTTTTAACTCATTGATTTTATTAGACTTACCTGTATTCCATGTTTTTAGTGCGTGATTATGACTACATATAAACTCCCCAAGAGCACACATCCGTGTCATAGTGACTCTCCGAGATTAATTAACGGCGTTCATGTTTCGTTCAGAATAGAAGCGATAAAGTAACAACATAGAAAAAGAGGAATGAATATGAAAAATATATTAGTTACGATTGTTGCATTATTTACTGGCCTTTTGGCACTATTCACAAGCTTGATCCTTGCTATTCCTTTGGCTATTGCAGCTTTAATCACTGGCAAGCGCATTCAGAATCAAATGAAGAAACAAGGTTTCGCAGCTCATATGAACACTCGTCAGTCATCAACCCATGATGCCGGAGTTATTGAAGGTGAGTACGAAGACCTTTCAAGCAGAAAATAATCTAAACTTCAGTTTCAGACATAGTGAAAGCACAACAGAGACAAGATTACATAATGCAAAGAAAGCCCCTCCTAGCACTGCTGGCCTTAACGACTTTAAGTCTCGTTGGTTGCTCCAACGAGACATCAATACCCGCTTACGAAACTTCTCCAGATTTGCCTAGCTATCAGCAAGACAGCTTTGATGCCTACGTCAATGACACCCAAGATTGGTTATTGAAAAACCGTGTGTTCATGACGGAAGACAAACAACTCGAGATCCAACTCAATTCGCCAACCGAGTATCAACCAACCTCGCCAAACGGCAAGGCAGTGTTACTGGTTCATGGATTAGGTGACTCACCCTACTCATTTAAAGACATCGCTACCCATTTGGCTGAGCAAGGTTACTTAGTGAGAACCGTGTTACTGCCGGGTCACGGTAGTCGCGTGGGTGACTTAATGCAGCCGAGCCTAGAAGATTGGCAAGGTGTGGTAGCTCATCATACGAAGTTACTTGAGCAAGAGTATGATTCTGTTTGGCTAGGCGGCTATTCAACCGGTGCGAACCTCGTGACTTCACAGGCGATGCATGATCCAAAAATCTCTGGGTTACTGCTGTTCTCTCCTGCGTTTCAACCGAGCTCGTCAGCCGTTCAATATGCAAAGCTAGCGAGCTACTTTGTTACTTGGGCCGATCAAGATCCTGAAGATAGTGTGCTGCGTTACAACTCACTGCCAATGAACGGTGCTTCAGTTTACTACGAGACATCAGAAGTCGTTCGCAATGACTTGGAAGATAAGCACTTCGATAAGCCGGTGTTTATTATGATGAGTGAAGGCGACAGCGTGATTGACACCAACTACGTTCAGCAAGCATTTACTGCATCGATGCCGAATCCAAACAATGTGTTGGTTTGGCAAGGAGAAACGACACTCGAGGATCCTCGCGCTGTTCAGTACAGCATGAAAATTCCAGATCAGCGTATCTCGAACGGCTCTCACATGGGCTTACTGTTCTCACCAAGCAACCCTTACTACGGAATCAATGGTAGCGAGAAGATCTGCTCTAATGGTCAGGCTGAAGGCTTTGAAGAACAATGCAATGCAACCAGTGAAGTTTGGTACTCAGCATGGGGCTATCGCGAGGAAGGGAAGAACCATGCGCGTTTGACCTACAACCCCTACTTCTCAGATTCTATGGCGAAGTTAGATGCCGTGCTGAATTCTGAAGGCTAACAAGCTCAAACCTGTCGAAGCCAATCCATAGAAATCAAAAAGGCTCACTAGATAACGTCTAGTGAGCCTTTTTTAATGAGTATCGTTTCTCGTAACTAACTCTTATCGCTTACTGCTATATCGTCCACACCACACGAACAGCAAGCAGGATCAACACCAAACCTGATAGTCGGTCAATCAGCTGCGCCTTTGAGCGAATACGTTCAACAATCAACGGGCTAGATAGCACCAAGGTGATAAAAGTGTACCAAAGGCCGTCGACAATCAACGGCGTTGAGACAATGATCACTTGATTGGTCAGTTCATTACCTAATGCAACAAATTGGCTGAACAGAGCGATGAAGAACAGCGCAATCTTTGGGCTTAAGATAGAGATCAAGAAAGCCTCGCGAGCAGACTGCATGTAACTCATCTTTTCCCCCGCCTCTAATTTCGCGGCAACACCACCTTTCGAACGTAACGCGTTTACGCCGAGATAAAGCAGATACGCAGCACCCGCTAAACTAATACCTTTGAACAACATGGGTGATTGCTCAAGCACAACGGCCAAACCAACAATGGTTGCGAACGCATAAATACCGATACCAGCAGCATGCGACCAAGCTGCGATAAGTCCGTTCATGCGGCCACCAGCCAAGCTGTGCTTAGCGATCATCGCCAAACTCGGGCCCGGAGACATTGCACCCAACAAGCAAATCGCTAATAAAGAAAACCAAATTGTTACTGTCATCATTCCATTCCTAGTAAAATAAAGCGTTCCAGCTGAACACTCTACGCTTAATACTCAATACTTGGCACTTACCATAATCCGCAGAACGTATCATTTGAAATCAAAGGTTATCATTACACTTATGATTTCAAATCATACTGATATTGTAACTCGACTTTTTCATGGCTTGGAATGCCTTTTCTCGCGCCCATTTGTGGGCAGAGTCGTTGTCATATTTAGGGTGCCACATTAACCAATAGGTATGCATTTCCGTATCAAACGGCAAAGAAAAGTAGGTAGTATCGAGGTGTCGACCTAGGTTATAGGCGATATGTTCTGGCACGATCATCAGATAGTCGTCTTGCAATAACACAGTACCAGCAGATGAAAAGAACGGAACCTGTAAAGCCACTCTTCGCTTCAGCCCTTGCTTCTTCAATGCTATGTCCGCGTAACTGTCTTTATCTCCACCACCCGTCACTTTGATGTGAGAGTAGTGAACAATATCTTCTGCACTCAAAACCGCTTGTTGAGCCAGCGGGTGCGACTTTCGCATCAAACACACCGACTTATCTTCACCAAGTTTGATACTTGAGACATGTTCTGGCTTTGTGGGAAACATACTGGAAGCCAAATGAATCCCAGACTCGTTCAGTGCTTCAAGGTAGTTTGGCTGCCACAATCGATAAGCCAAATTAATGTTCGGCGCTTCAGCAGACACCTCTGCCACAATCACAGGAAGAATATACTGAGCGACATAATCACTCGAAGACAACACCAATTCACCCTGCCAGTCTTGCGGCTCGAAGGGTTTATCATCTAACAGGTGGTCAAACTCGCCAAGCAGGTCGTCGAGTTTACCTTTGAGTAGCAATGCACGGTTGGTCGGCACCAGTTTGTTGCCGTCACGGACCAGCAAAGGGTCGCCACACAAATCACGTAACTGGCTGAGCTGACGGCTCACCGCGGATTGTGTGATATGCAAACGTTGGGCGGCACGGCTCACATGACACTCTTCAAGAAGTACATGCAGTGAACGCAGTAGGTTTAAGTTGATATTGCCTAACATGAATGCACCGTCGCATTCTGTTTGTTGAAAAACTCGGTCAAAACCGTATGAGTCATTAAGTGGCGAAGATCCGGGTAACTTTGCAGCTGATCGCGAACTCGGTTCAAGCTCTCCATGCTTTCCACTTCCACGTACAACATCATATCTGTCTCACCGCTAATAGAGTGGCACCATTGCACCTCATCAATACTCTGGATTTGTTTCGCGTAAGACTCACAACTATGGTCACTACTCGACATGTCGAACTTCAACAAGATATAAGCGCACACATTCTTCGTTTGGTTGGGTTCTGCCACTTGAGCGCAGTAGCCCGTAATCACTTTGTCGCTTTCCAGTTTCTTGATTCTGGCGTTCACCGCTGAGCGCGAGAGGCTGACATCTCGGGCGATATCGCTCACTGAGCATCGTGCATTGGTTTTGAGAATATCCAAAATCTGGCGATCAAATTTATCCATGCTTCTGATTCTTTTCATTTATTGTTCTATTTATAACGCCTAATTTGACACAACTTTCCTACTTATAACAGCCATTCTGACAGCCGACACTTTCACACTGAATCGGATTAATACCGTTAAAATGACGGTGTCTTACGACGTTTCGCTAGCTGTATTATTGATGTCAACAATGTATGCTCTCAATCATAACTTCTCACACACCAGAAGAAAGTTACTGGAAGACCGTGACCAGAATCAAATAGCTAGGAGAGCGAATGACACAACTCAAACAAGAAATCACGCTTATTTCAGGAATCGGACAACTCTCGACGACCTTGCTAGGCACTGGATTATTTATGATCCCTGCGATCGCAGCAGGCATTGCAGGACAGTTGTCTCTTCTCGCTTGGTTAATCCTGTTTATCGCTATTTGCCCGATTGCACTGACCTTCGCATCATTAGGAAAACGCTACCCGAATGCAGGTGGTACTGCCTATTTTGTGCGCCAGGCGTTTAGCGAGCGATTAGAAACAAGCGTGGCGTGGTTGTTTGTGAGTGTTATTCCTGTCGGTATTCCAGCGGCCATTGCACTGGCTGGTGGTTTTGCTCAACAATTGTTACCCGCACCTCTCGATACACCACTTGGTGCTCAATCCTTTACCGTCGCCCTGCTTATTGCCGTCAATTTGATGGGCAGTAAATCTTCTGGCCGACTGCAAACCGTGATCGCATTGTCGATTTTTGCCTTAGTCAGCGCTTTTGTTTGGAAAGCCGACATCACGGCAACCGATGTTGCTCTTCCTGCCATCTCATCCAATTCAATGTGGTCTATCGGCGCTGCTTTAGCTGTCATGTTTTGGTGCTTTGTCGGAATAGAAGCTTTTGCTCACATGGGAGAGGAATTCAAAAATCCACAACGTGACTTCCCAATCGCCATCATTGCAGGCTGTTTTGTTGCGGGGCTAGTGTACTGGGCTTGTTCAGTAGTGATTCTTAAGCTGGGTGCTTTCGGTTCATCTGAATTCGATGCCGCATCCATCCCTTGGGTAACAGAACAACTGTTTGGTAATGGCTTCAAAACCGTCATCAGCGTGCTGGGGTTCTTTGCTTGCTTTGCCAGCCTAAACCTTTACACACAAAGCCTGTCTCGGATGATCTGGGCTCAGGCCCGCCAACACAGCCCTGCAAGTCGAATGGCTCAACTGAACAGCCGCGGCGTACCGCTCTACCCAACGTTAGCAATTGGCTTTGTCGTGCTTATTTCGTGTGTGATTGGTGAGCTGTCTAATTTAGACCTTGAGTTCTTTCTCAAGCTCGCCAACGGTATTTTTGTTCTGGTTTATCTGCTCGCAATGTTAGCCGCTTGCCGATTACTAACAGGCGCATCTAGATACACTGCCATGCTTTCATTGGTCATCTGTACCTTGGTGTTTATCTGTTTAAGTTGGTCGATGCTCTATGCTGTGACTGTTTTTGTGACATTGTCACTCCCTTGGCGGAAGTGGCTAGGTAAAGGTAAACCCACCGTCTCTATCGACAAGTTGTAACTCGATTCGTGATGAATCAGAAAATGGTAAACAAGCCCTACCAATATTACTGATAAAAAAGCCGAGCGATCTGTTTGATCTTCGGCTTTATCTCAGCCAGACGGATATTTCCAAACCCTAGCACCGCCCCACTCCAATCACGAGCATCACTCGAACCGTACTCATAAAAATCAAACGGACGAATGATGATATTTTGAAGATCAGCTCGTCGGCTCCACTCATGTTCAGATATACCTTGATACCACTTCACGGTCACATGTAGCCCTGCCGCCTGACTGATCACTTCAAGATCACCGTTAAACTCGCTTTCAATCGCTTCTATCATCGCTTCATACTTGAGTTTGTATGACCGACGCATCTTTCTAATATGACGCAGCAAGTCGCCTTCTCGAACAAAATCCGCCAAAGCTTCCTGTGTGTGGGACGCCGTGTCTCCAGTGAGCGCGTCTTTGATCTCAAGACACTTCGCCACCAGACTTTCTGGCACCACTAAGTAACCTAAGCGGAGTCCGTTGAACATGACTTTACTCAGCGAACCAACATAAATGATTCGTTCATCAAACCCGAGTTTACCCGCTAAGCCTTGCATACTGGTGTAAGGGCGATGAGCAAACTGGAACTCACTGTCATAGTCATCTTCAATGATCCATGACTGATGTTGATTGGCCCAGTCGATCAGTTTAAGGCGTTGCTCAGTATTTAAAGTCGTGCCCATTGGGTATTGGTTACTCGGTGTGACATACAGAGCCTTAGCATTACTGGCCAACACTTTCTCAATATCCAACCCCACCTTTTCACGCACACTTACACCTTCTAACTCTAGTCTCAACAGATCGATAATTTTATGTACTTGTCGATAACCGGGCTCTTCCACGAGGATTTTGTCGCCCATCGCTAAAGTTGCCATTAATCCGATTGAGATGGCTTGCTGCGCACCTGCGGTGATGATGATTCTGTCGGCATTACAATGAACGGAACGACTGCTTGCAAGATACCCACTCAACGCTTCCCTCAAGGCTGAGCTTCCCTGAACCTCTTGATTGCCCGCAATGTTCTGACGTGTAGAGTGACGTTGCAGCAACCTCTGCCATTTCGCAAAAGGGAACGCATCTAAGTCAGGAACTCCTGGGGCAAAGCTGCGGTTAATGTCGTTAGGTGTCGCTATGTTTGTACTCGGTTTACTGACTGTTTGTTTGACCTTCGGATCCTGAACACTGTTTGGCTTAGACAAACTTAGAAAGTGTTCTGGTTGTTCAACCGAGACATAAAACCCTGAGCCTTGCTTACTCTCGATATAGCCTTCAGTAACCAGTTGTTCGTACGCATAAATCACCGTATTTCGACTCACCGATAACTCGACAGCCAACTTACGTGTTGAAGGTAACTTACTTCCCTTGCTCCATAAATCTTGAACGATCTTCTCTCTTATCGCGTGGAACAAGGCGGTTTGACGCGTGCCGTGTTGTTCGTCTAACTGTAGATCACCGACATCGATAGGCTGCATAACTGGATCCAAATAGTGTTTAAAAGTGGCCCTATTTAATAGACCAGTTAATCGCTACATTAATCAAAAGGCAATGATTAAGGAGCGATTATGTTATCTAACACGAAAAGAACCACGATTAAAAAAGGGGCTCACAAAGCCGTATTTGAACAAGAGAAACTGCACCAAATTATTGATGAGAGCTTAATCGCACACATTGCATTGCAGGGCGAACAAGGACCAATGGTCATCCCGATGCTCGCGTGGCGAGTGGGTGATATAGTCTACATTCATGGAGCTAAAAACAGTCGCCTACTAAAAGGACTAAAAAAGGGAGAACCAACCTGTTTAACGTTCACCTTGTTCGATGGTTGGGTGCTGGCTCGTTCGGCATTTCATCATAGTGCGCATTATCGTTCTGCTGTGGTATTGGGGTCATTTTCAGTCATCGATGACAATCAAGAAAAGGATCGCTTGTTGAATATCTTTATTGAGCAAATCGCACCGGGCAGAACCGATGAAGTGAGGCTCAGTAATGAAAAAGAACTCACTGCGACCGAGTTGTTGGCGATACCTTTAACAGAAGCTTCCGTGAAGATTGGTAAACATGGAGTGAATGATGATAAAGCCGATATGGGCATTCCAGTTTGGGCTGGCGTATTACCCTATAGAACTGTTGTTGGGCCGTTAGAAACCGTTCCAGAACAAGAAGGCATCATTGAAACACCAGATTACCAACAAGCTTATGGTGAACGCTGGTATCAGAATTAACACTCGAAGATGGTGAACTTGATAAAATTGTATACAATCTGAATTACAAAAATTTAACATGACTCAATAATGTAATCAGACGATGAAAACGAACAAGGATATTCTGCCGTTTCAAGGCTTGCTCAATGGCATTGGGCAAGTCTATTTCACACCGTCTATCATGACGTCGACTTTGCTGTTGCTTGCCATTTCTATTGAGTCACTGGCGCTGGCTTTTCTTACCTTACTTGGCGCCAGTTGCAGCTATGCATTAGCTTTCTATGGCTATATGTACACCAACACCAACACCAACAAGTCAGTTGACGACATTGATAGTGGAATGTACGCGCTAAATGGCGCTTTGATTGGTTTATTTATCGGTAACTTTTTTGGTGTGACACCATTATTGGCTTTAGTGACTGCGTTAGGTGCATTACTCACGGTGCCGATTGCCCACATCGTATTCAGTTTTGAGAAATATCGCGGTTACACTAGCGCCTTTATCCTCACCACTTGGCTGATTTATATTATCCAATCAACCTTTGAGCTGTCAGCGTTTTCTGCACCTGATTCCGCACTGATGCCACTCATCAGTATTGAGGCTAACTCGTGGTTCAACCTGCCGACAGTGGTGATCCCGTTGTTAAAAGGGATAAGCCAAGTCAGCTTCATCGAAAATGCGTTGTCGGGGCTCGTTATCTTAGTCGCCATCGCACTCAACAATATCAAGCATGCCATTTGGGTTATGCTCGCAGTAATAATTAGCACCGTATTTAGCGGGTTGATTGGCGCTTCTAACGAACTGGTAGCCCAAGGTCTTTACGGGTACAACGCCATTCTTGCCACTTTAGCACTTGTGCCCTATCCGCGAATCCGTTGGCCGTTAATCCTATTAGGCATGCTGTTAAGCTGTCTCATCACACTTGGTTTTCATGAACTGTCACTGTTACCACTCACCGCCCCTTTCATTTTGAGTACTTGGGGGATGGTTTACTTGTCCAGCCTGATCCATAAACGAACCATAAGTTAGCTCTGAATAGTTACAGGCCAGTTTTTAGGCGCTCAACATATTGCTTGGGTGTCAAACCTCGATGTTTCTTAAACATCCGATTAAAGCTCGCGACATTGGTATAGCCGAGCCTCGTCGCGACTTTATCTATTGGCACTGAATACATCAACAACTCCACCGCCACATTACTTAACGCATAGCCCATAATGGTAGAAAAGTTGATGCCTAAGTTATGCAATCGACGTTGAAATTGCTGTTCAGATAACCCAAGCAAACTCGACACTTTATGCAGTGTTGGCAGGCCGAAATGGCGACTGTAATTGATCATCTCATAGGTCACCTTATGCTCATCCGCGGCATCAGGCATGTTGAGGTAATTATCTAAGTCATGAAAGTTCATTGCCAAGCTCATCTTGCCGCTAGAAGGGGCTTGATTGCTCGATAACCTCGACTGGCTTGGTATCCAGATTTCAGTTCGTGGCTGGCCCCACTGAATATTGCACCCAAAATACTCTTGATAGAGTTGAGTGTTCTCGCGATAACCTGCGATAGAGACGGCTGCGGGAGTAAAGTCGTCTCCCAAGTAACGCCTTAATATCTTCATCATAAAGATGGCAACTCGAATTGAGTCATGAACTTTACCCACCTCAGTATAAGCAGGATTGTCGTAGCACCATTTGATGAAATTACCGACTTGAGCGCCATATAGAAAAGCCCCGGACTGCAAACAGTGCAACCCGATGTTAACTCGGCGTATAGACGACGCCAGATCGTGCCCCGAGAAAAACCAGTTAGAGAGAGGACCTAGCCTTTCAATATCCACTCTATCAGCCAGCTTCAAGATAATATCGGAATCACCGGTTTGTTGTTCAAGTAAGCCATACCATTTGTCCACTTCACTTACGGGGATAAGGTTCATCGGGTTATTAAACACCGATTTAGGAATACCTAATTGCTCAGTATTCACAGCCTTATTAGTCGTTGCGTATTGGTAAATACCCAAAATACCCAATGCTCTTAAGAAGTTACAATTGTTCATTAGCCACCATACTTAGAAGTCACTATTACAGATCAAATCATAATGACATCATTATTAAAGTAATTGGTAAATTATCAACTTCTAAATCTGATATCAATAACACTCGGTGCTCAATTTAACCTAGGGTATATCAATGAGTTTAGTTAGTGTCCCATTTGTCGGAACCGGCGCAGATACCGCACTACACGTAGTTGCAGGCGTAGTGTTAGTCGCAACCATCGCTGCTGCATGTTACGGCTTCTGGCGTGTGCATGAATTACCAATCAACAAGGCTCACAGTAAAGAGCATCAACAACTCGGTTTGATCACCGCATTAACATGGATTGGTTTTGTATGGCACTGGGTATGGGTACTAGCAGTAATTTTGGCCTTCGTTGATATGGAAAAAGCCATCATCAATCTAAGAGACACATGGAAGTCACCGACCACAACCAAGGAGCAAACAACTTCCGACAAGCAAGATGAGGAGAGCCAAACATGTTAGAAGGCTTGGCAATTTGGGCACTGTTCATTTACTTACTCAGACTTGTTGGTATGCCTTGGAACAAAGGCACCAAGGCGTTTGCGTACCTAGGGGGTACATCTTGGTTGCTGTTTGTATGGGTTGGCCTACTCAATTTTACTCCGATGGATCTATCGGGAGGCTCAGTGGTTCAGTCTCCACATATTCAGCTGCGTCCCGATTCAACTAATGTGTCGGGAAAAACTTCTAAAGTCTACATCCACCCGAACCAGGATGTGACTGAAGGACAACTAATTTACGAAATTGATGACACCAAATATGTCATCGCAAGAGACAAAGCCAGTGTTCAACTTGAGTCTACAGAGGTCGCTTTAGACACAGCTCGTCAAGAAGTGAGCATTGCAAAAGTCAGCTATCAATCGGCGCTTGAAGACATCAAAGCTTCAGTCGCACAAATAGATTCGGCTAAAACAGACTTAGTACTGCAGTCAAAGACGCTTGATCGTTACCAGAAGCAAAACAAAGTGGTAGAACATACGATCACTGAAACTGACATCGACCAACAAACAGCAAAGGTAGACTTAGCGACGTATAACGTTACGACATTGGAATCTCAGCTTAGCAAGAAAGAAGTCGATGCCGAGAATGCGAAGTTGAACATCCACAAAGCTGAAACCAATGTGAGCAAGAAGCAAACTGAGGTCGATTCAGCAAAGGCAACACTGGCACAAGCACAATGGGACTTGAACAGCACCAAAGTCACGGCACCGACTGACGGCTTTGTAACGAACTTTATTCTTCGTGAAGGTCAGCGTGTTTCAATGATGCCTCGTATCCAGATGTATACCGAAGAGAAGTACGTGCTGATGCGAGTTAACCACCAAGCGATTCGTAATATTAAGGTCGGTCAACCTGCGGAATTTGCGACAGCGGTATACCCAGGAAAAGTGTTCTCTGCAACCGTAGAAGGCATTGTAGAAGCCACTGGTGAAGCGCAAGCAAGTTTGCTGGGTATCGATGAGCAGGTTCGTGTTACCACAGGCAAAAACCTTCAGAACAAGCACCACTTTGTTCGTTTAAAAATTGATGAGGCAGAGGGTTACGATATTCCTGTTGGCTCTGTCGGATTAGCGTGGGTAAGCGGTGAGAAGCCTATCAGCTTTATGGCGTTCCTAGACGTAATACGCGGGATCATCATTAGAATGAAGTCTCAACTGTACTTCTTCTACTCCATCTAATACTTCCTATTGGTGAAACAATACCCAAGCCCGTGCGCTCTTAGATCGCACGGGCTTTTTGTTTATTTCACCATTCGTCGCCAGAAAGAACACAAACCCGAAAAACGAATAAACACGCTAAAGTTGCAAATCGCAATTGCATTTTGCAATTGGATATTTCAAAAACGCAAATTAAACGCTCAAATACGCACCAGATTGCTATAAAACTGCCGTTTTACGTGGTTTTAAAAGTTGGCACACTAACTGCAATGTATATATTGACCCTTCTTAAGCCGAGGGTCACCTAGCCAACTGACGTTGTTAGTGAACCTATTCTTGTTCACAAAATATATAGGCCAATTGCGATTATTGCGATTGGCTATTTTTTTGCCTGCAGTTTGGCCAACCGCCCTCTTTTTCGATACAGACACCCATTCAGACGTATAATAATAAGCATTCATAGCCAACCAAGAACAGCAGATAACCAACGCATTATAGAAAACGTTTTCTATTTGTTTTTTTAAATAAAGACAGAAAATAACCCTATGTTTTACAAGATAATTACTGCAATAACTGGTTTTTATGGGCAATTATTAACAAAATTAGCATTGACTATGTGATTTATATCACCATAATGCGCAAGTTTGCCTGTAATACGGCGACCGTTAATTTTAATTTTGATCATTTGCGGAGGTAAAAAATGGCTGCTGATAATAACTACAGTCTAGGGCCGGTTCCTACATCGGCTAGGAAAGGAGTCGCTTCACTCACCATGGTAATGCTTGGACTCACTTTCTTCTCTGCAAGTATGTGGACAGGTGGTTCACTCGGGACAGGTCTTTCATTCAACGATTTCTTCCTCGCCGTTCTCATCGGTAACCTAATCCTCGGTATTTACACTTCTTTTCTTGGCTACATCGGCTCATCTACTGGCCTCTCTACCCACCTTCTTGCTCGTTTCTCTTTCGGTACTAAAGGCTCATGGCTTCCTTCTGCTTTACTTGGTGGTACACAAGTCGGTTGGTTTGGTGTGGGTGTTGCGATGTTTGCTATTCCAGTACAAAAAGCAACGGGCATTGATACCAACACCTTGATTATCGTATCTGGCTTGTTGATGACGGGGACAGTGTACTTCGGCATTAAAGCACTAATGGTACTTTCAGCGATTGCAGTACCTGCGATTGCGATTTTGGGTGGTTACTCAGTACTGACTGCCGTAGACAGTGTTGGTGGACTAGAGCAACTGCAACTAATTAAACCGGAGACGCCAATGGACTTCTCAATGGCGCTAGCAATGGTTGTAGGTTCGTTTGTAAGTGCGGGGACGTTAACTGCCGATTTCGTTCGCTTTGGTAAAAAGCCAGCAAGCGCAGTATTGATTACTATGGTTGCATTCTTCATCGGTAACTCGCTGATGTTTATCTTCGGCGCAGCAGGCGCAGCAGCAACCGGTCAGGCTGATATTTCAGATGTGATGATCGCGCAAGGTCTGCTGCTTCCAGCCATCATCGTGCTTGGCTTGAATATCTGGACAACCAATGAAAATGCACTTTATGCATCCGGTTTGGGTTTATCTAACATCACTGGTCGCTCAAGTACTACAATGTCAATCATTAACGGCATTATCGGTACGATTTTCGCACTTTGGTTATACAACAACTTCGTTGGTTGGTTAACCTTCCTTTCGCTGGCGATTCCACCAATTGGTGGTGTAATCATCGCCGACTTCTTCGCGAACCGTAAACGTTACAAAGATTTTGCAAATGCAGAGTTCCAAACCGTTAACTGGGCTGGCATTATCGCGGTAGCAACAGGCGTAGCCGCTGGTCACTTCCTACCTGGCGTTGTTCCTTTGAACGCAGTGTTAGGTGGTGCAATCAGTTACCTCGTGCTTAATCCTCTATTGAACAAAAAAGCTCTGAAATCTCAGGCCGCTTAAGGACACACTATGACAACCTTATTAATCAAGAACGCGAAACTTCAAGACCAAGAGGGCTTGAAACAGATTCTGATTGAAAATGGTCAATTTTCTCGCATTCTCGATAATGACGCGCAAATCAATCATCAAGGCGACATCCTTGATGCTGAAGGTGGCATTGCAGTTACTCCTTTCTGTGAACCGCACATCCACCTAGATACTACTCAAACTGCTGGTGAGCCTAACTGGAACATCTCTGGCACTTTGTTTGAAGGTATTGAGCGTTGGGCTGAGCGTAAAGAACTGCTATCAATCGAAGACGTAAAGTCTCGTGCTAAGCAAACACTGAAATGGCAGATAGCTAACGGTGTTCAACACGTTCGTACGCACGTTGATGTGTCAGACCCAACACTCGTTGCGTTAAGAGCGATGGTTGAAGTTCGTGAAGAGATGAAAGAGTGGGTCGACATCCAGATCGTTGCATTCCCTCAAGAAGGCATCCTTTCATACCCTAACGGCAAAGAGTTGCTTGAAGAAGCAGTGAAGATCGGCGCTGACGTTATCGGTGCTATCCCTCACTTCGAATTCACTCGTGAATACGGTGTTGAATCTCTGCATTACGTGTTCGAGCTTGCACGTAAGTACGACTGTCTGATCGACGTTCACTGTGATGAAATCGACGACGAACAGTCTCGCTTTGTGGAAACATTAGCAGCTCTTGCTCATAAGTTTGAAATGGGCGAGAAAGTAACCGCTAGCCACACGACTGCAATGGGCTCTTACAACGGTGCTTACGCATCTCGCCTATTCCGTCTATTGAAGATGTCTGGTATCAACTTCGTGGCAAACCCGTTAGTGAACATTCACTTACAGGGCCGTTTCGACGATTACCCGAAACGCCGCGGTGTAACGCGCGTTAAAGAGATGCTAGCAGCAAACATCAACGTTTGTTTTGGCCACGATGATGTGTTTGACCCATGGTACCCACTGGGCACAGCGAACATGCTTCAAGTTCTGCACATGGGGCTGCATGTGACACAGGTTATGGGCTACGATCAAATCAACAACTCACTTGATTTGATCAGCAAGAACTCTGCTCGCACATTGAACATACAAGACAACTTCGGCATCGAAGAAGGTAAGCCAGGTAGCTTACTGATTCTTCCTGCTGACAATGGCTTTGATGCAGTGCGCCGCCAAGTACCAGTGCAGTACTCAATACGACACGGTAAGGTGATTGCAGAGACTCAACCAGCGAAAACAAAAATAAATTTAGATCAAACTGAAGATATCAACTTTAAGCGTTAATATCGTCTATACTAATGATCAAAAGGAAGCTGAGATGCTTCCTTTTGTTGTGTTGGACGAAGCGACAAAACTATCACTAAATCAGTGTAAATCTTGTACATTCGCACGGTATGACAAAAAAAGCACAAATTTCTTAAGCAATGCGTGTACATCTCAAAAGACTGTGTTAACATGCTTTCGCTCTGTTAGCCGGAGTTATTTAAGTTAGATGAATAGTAAAAAATTGACATGTAAAATCGTTACCCGTTTTTGTAAGTAGTTTTTCCTTATTTCTTAGCAATATTAAATAATTCAATTATCAGCGCATTGCATTAAATGCAATCAACAACTTAGAAAATTTATGAATAAGGGACAAATTATGTCTAACACAAATACTGGCACTGTAAAATGGTTTAACGAAGAGAAAGGTTTCGGCTTCATTTCTCAAGACAACGGCGGCGCTGACGTATTCGTACACTTCCGTGCAATCGTTTCTGAAGGCTTCAAAACTCTGAAAGAAGGCCAAAAGGTTTCTTTCGAAGTTGAAAACGGTCAAAAAGGCCTACAAGCAGCAAACGTTGTTGCTCAATAATTAGCTCTTATAGCTAAAAAGAATTTTAAAGCGCTGATTTTTATCGGCGCTTTTTTATGCCTGCTCATAAACATTTCCCCTCTTGATGCAAGCTTCACCCGTTAACTCTGAACAAATACAAATCACCAGCCAAGCCTCCCAATCTAACCACTCTCAGTTAAAGCTCGACGCCCAAATAACTTCACTTTTTGTATGCACTTCCAGAGACAACAACACTCATTTCTCAGCAATCTTTTGATACTAACTCACGCTACGCCGAAAGTTTGATAAGCCCAAATATGGTTAAAGAACAATCCATTAGATTGTACTTATGAATACGCAATCGATATTCATAATAAAAATGAGTTATTTATCCAATCCTCATCCACTAATTATATAATTTTTAAAGCAAAGACCTTCGAAATCCGCTAACCTTGTTCGCAAGTGGCTTAGTTGTTTTGGTATCTGCAGTAAAAATAATGAACAAAGACGAATTTCAGAAATCCACCGCAAATCTAAAAAAAGCGGTGCCTCTTATGATGAAGAACAGGGTGTCAACGACACCTGCAAATTACGCACTTTGGTACACCTATGTCGATAACGCTATTCCCCAGCTAACTCAAGACATGGATGGTGTTTTAGAACACTACGGTATTTGTCCTCCTGCCGTTGGTGAGCAGCTATACAACAATTATGTTGCCAGCAAATCCGAAACCAATATCAATGACCTTCGCGCTAATTTGGAACTGTTAGTTTCTGAAGTTTCCAATTCAATGAATGACACCCTGACCGACACCTCCGCTTTTTCTGACATGATCGATAAAAGCTTCGAGGACTTGGCTCGTGTTGATAATGAAAGCCTATCTATTGATGAAGTCATGTCCTTAGTTCGACAGCTGGTGTCTGAATCCCGTCATATTCGTCACTCTACTCAGTTTTTAAACTCTCAGCTAAACTCTGCAACCTCAGAGATCACCAAGCTAAAAACCCAGTTAGTAGAAGTTCAGAAAGATGCGCTTTTCGATAGTACAACCACACTCTATAACCGTCGCTCTTTCGACCGTGACATAGAAACCCTGTGTGAAGCACAACAATCTTTGTGTCTGATTCTTCTCGATATCGACCACTTTAAAAATTTCAACGACACCTATGGCCACTTGTTTGGCGATATGGTGCTTAAAGCGATCGCTCGCAAGCTGAAGTTAAGTTGCCGTGAAGGTATTTCTGCCTATCGATTTGGTGGTGAAGAGTTCGCGCTGATTGTGCCTAACAAGTCTTTGCGTATTGCTCGTCAACTCGCTGATACCAATCGTCGCTCTCTAGAAAAGCTGTCGATTAAAGATCGCCGCAGTGGTCAACAAGTCGGCAGTATCACTGCATCGTTTGGTGTCGCTGAACTTGAACCCGGCGAATCAGCTCAATCGCTGATTGAACGTGCTGATAAGCTACTTTATGAAGCGAAATCACTTGGCCGTAACCGAGTCATGCCTTTGTAAAACACACCAACAATGCTCTTATCGACATATTAGTCGGCTCGTATTGAGACTAGAAAGCCCCAAAGTTCATTATCTTCGGGGCTTTTTTTCTTTAGTTGTATAAATTACTTTAGCTAACTAGGATTCACCGTTAGATCTGGAAGCAATAATTCAAGCAGTAGTCTTCACCACTCTTTGCTCTGAACTCTTTATCTTCACTGCATGCCTTTGGTTTACCCTTTGCGTCACCTTGAATCAAACTGATCCAGTGGCGCATCGCTGCAATGGTCTCTTCACGCATTGTGGTTGTTGCTTCCATTGGTGATTGGCCAAACGTGGTGCATGATTCCAACTGAATATCATCAATTTCTACTAGCTCAATACAACCTGTCCCTTTGTGGCAACCAAACATCACCTCTAGGTGGCTGCCACTGCCATCTCGAAACAAGATAGAGTCTGGGTCGTTCTTCTCACCCATGTACGCTACAAACTGCTTAGGGTGCTTCAGACCGCTGTGCTGACCGTCTTTAAAGTAAGCCATAATATGGCGGTAATCGACTACGTAGCTGGTTACGTCTTGATGTGAGCCATTCTCTAGTGGGAATAGTCGATCAAGCAGCTGCTTTGCTTTCACTTGCTTTTCAGTTTGCTGATTAGCATTGATTGTCTCCACGGCAAAGACAGCTTCAGCGATAAATGGCTTTGATTGTTTTTGGATTTCTGTTTTATCGAATGTAAGCATATTCATAGTCTTTCCCTCTTGACCAGTCCGGTGATAACCACCGATTTCTACAGCAAAAATGTGTCCTAGAGCAATTATTCCAAACTAACGTTTAATTTATTTGTCATTTTGTGAATTGCTTAGTTTGTAGATTAGCGCTTTTTTACATACAATTTCACAACAAAAATTTTACAATGTGAATTTTACAAATATGGCCTTGTCAAAAAGTTTAGTTCGTCAGTCACATTTCCTAGGTACGAAAATACGTAACCTAAGAAAACGTAACCATTTAACGATGGAAGACCTGTCTGCGCGTTGTATTAGAATCGACCCAGAATGTGCTCCTTCCGTTTCTTACCTTTCAATGATTGAACGTGGAAAGCGGGTTCCGAGCATCGATATGCTGGAAGTGATTGCACAGGTCTTTCAGAAGAATCCGACGTGGTTCCTCGACGACGAATCTGAACAACAAGCCATTGCTCCTGATAAGGGGAATCGTGGTGGGATAAGTGGCATGGCGCTCGAGCCGAGCTTCCTATTCTCAAACGACATCCTGCAAATTGCGATTCCTGAGATGCTGTCACAAACGGGCATTTCAGGCCGCCAGTTTGCGCACCTCTTGATTCGAGCACACCAAGAGAGCAACCAGAACCACTTCCCTGACCTTGAGCGCGCTGCGGAAGAAGTAGGCTTAAAACGTCTTAACCTCAGCGTAGAAGACCTGATAGACATCGCTAGAAGCCTAGGAATCAACATCCGCTGGGTGACGCGCACGCCGCAAGACGTCGTCGATGAGCTCGGAATTAACGCTAAGCAGTTAGTGACCTCCTTCTTTGAGCCTCCCGGTACTATCTTCTTAAACGAGATTCTTAAAGAGTATCCAACTCGTCTGAAATACGACCTTTCGGTTTATATCGGTCATTGCATTCTGCACAGCAAAGAAGGCCTAAAGAGTGTGTTGTCGGTCGGTAACAACAACACGTGGGACGACAACCAGGTATCAGGCTCTTCACAGCTCAACTCCCAAGATATTCTTCAAGCATGGCGAGACTTTGAATCCAGCTTCTTTGCTGGCGCACTTCTGTGCCCGAAAGTCCCGTTTAGGCAGCTACTTGACCGCACTGGTTACGAAATCGACGTTCACAAAAGAGCAGGGGTTTCCCCCTCTGTTGCGATGCGTCGAATGACTGTAGTATCGCCCTACCCTCACTGGCACTACTTTGATGCTTATGGGCCGGGGAAACTCAAGGCGGTATATCGCGGGAACGGGATTCCGCTACCTTGGGGAAATATGAGAACGGTCGCTGACCCATGTCAACATTGGGCGGTGTTCCGTCGATTATCAGAACCTCGAGCGGGAAGCTCGGCTCAAATCTCCATTTTGAACGTGGGTGATGAGCCAAGAATCTACTGCTGTGAATCCATCAATATGACGGATCCTGCGGGTAACAATCGTGTGTTGTGTGCTGGTATAGATCTCAACCCTGCGATTGATGCTCAAGGCGGTAATTCAAGAGACATAGCAGAGCAGCTTAAAGCGTCATGCGTTAACAATGGTGGCTCTGTGGCAATTCCGCGTAACATCAAAAAAGATCTCACGACAATAGCCAAGATTCTAAATATAAATTGGATTGAACGTGGGATTGAGACAGAGGCGAGGCTTATCTGCTCCAGAGGTGGAGAATGCCCACGCCAACCAAGCTGTTACTCTAAGTGTGGTGAGTAAAAAAGTAATAACAAAAAATAGAACCTAAATTTCAGGCAAAAAAAACCAATCACAATAAGGGTGATTGGTCATATATTTTGTGTGAACAAAAAAGGTTCACTAACAACGTCAGTTGGCTAGGTGACCCTCGGCTTAAGAAGGGTCACCATTACTAATGCAGCATGCGTGCCAACTTTTAAAACACGCATTTACTACGCATCTGGACACGTATTGGCCGGATATCCTTGTTTGTTTTGCAAACTGGAATTGCAAATTGCAAAATTCAACAAAAACGCTAGTGATTATGTTATTATTAATGACTAATTAGAGATTCATTACCCTTCCCAAAAATATCATATTTCCCTTAGATTCAATCACTTTAAACAGCAATAAACCTCCCCTAGCTTACTCAAGCTATACGGTTACTCAACATAAACAACGCCCATAAAAAAACGCGAACATTGAGATTCAATATTCGCGCTTATTCGATTTCTATGACAGAAAGAACTTAACCCACGAGACGCCTTTTTATAAAGCGACTCATGTTCGTTGCTCTTTCAATATCTCAGAAAAGATTACTTCTGAGGAGCTGGCTTAGAACGGCTTCGAGACGGTTTGTTTGTCGAAGGTTTGTTGCTTGTCGGCTTATTTGACGACTTGCTTGGGCCGTAGCTACCGCCGTAACCAGACTTCTTAGGTTTGCCTGCAGGTTTACCTGCGTTGTTTGGCTTACCAGTACCGTTAGATTTACCCGCACCGCTTGGTTTGCTCAGAGTGTTCTGAGCACCTGCGTTATTTGCAGCAGGTTTATTGCCCGCACTACCGCGTTTAAAGTTGCTGCCGTTGTTTCTTACTGATTTATCTTCAGTTGTCGCAGCTGAGTTGTTTTCAGCAGGTTTCTTACCAGATGTCGGCTTACGCTTTGGAGCCGAACCATTACCAGCTACATGACGCTTGTTCTTACCTGCTGGCTTGTGCCCGCGAGCGTTATCACCAGAGCGTTGACCATCAGCATGTTCACGTGGCTGTTTTGCTTTCTTCGGTTTCTTAGGCTTGATTGGACGTGAATCCAAGCGAGACTCAGGTAACTTATTTACTGGAGAGAAACCTTCCAGTTCACGACGCTCTAGCACTTGTTGAATCAGGCGTTCAATACCGAACAGCTCACCCACTTCATCAGCACAAACCAATGAAATCGCTTTACCTACTTCACCTGCACGGCCAGTACGACCGATACGGTGTACATAGTCTTCTGATACATGAGGAAGATCGAAGTTAACTACTTGAGGCAGTTGCGGGATATCGATACCACGAGCGGCGATATCAGTTGCAACAAGTACTCGTACCTTACCTGTTTTGAAGTTCTCTAAGGCTTTAGTACGTGCACCTTGGCTCTTGTTACCATGGATAGGTGCAGCAGTGATGTCTTGCTCTTCAAGGAAGCGAGCAAGCTTGTTCGCACCATGTTTCGTCTTGCTGAACACCAACACTTGTTGCCAATCGTTATCTTTGATTAGCTTCGCTAGCATTGCGCTCTTTTTCTTTTTGTCTACTGGGTAGATGCTTTGCTCAACCGTTTTTGCCGTCGAGTTTGCAGGGCTTACTGAAATCTCAACAGGATTGTTCACTAAGCCTTTCGCTAAGCTGCGGATATCATCAGAGAACGTCGCTGAGAACAGTAGGTTCTGACGCTTCTTAGGCAAGAAAGCTAAGATCTTACGAATATCGCGGATGAAACCCATGTCTAGCATGCGGTCCGCTTCATCTAGCACTAGGATTTCTAGTTGGTCAAAACGCACTGCATTTTGGTTGTATAGGTCAAGTAGACGACCAGGTGTTGCCACCAACACGTCACTACCTTTACGCAGTTTTTGCATCTGAGGGTTAATCTTCACACCACCAAACACTACCGTCGAAGTCAGCGGTAAGTTAATACCGTACTTCACTACGCTGCCATTCACTTGCGCAGCAAGCTCACGAGTTGGCGTTAGCACGAGCGCACGAACTTGGTTCTGACGTACGCGAGTACCTTTCGATAACATTTCAAGAATAGGTAGCGTGAAGCCTGCAGTTTTACCTGTACCTGTTTGAGCAGCGGCCATAACATCTTTGCCCGTTAGGACAGCTGGCACGGCTTTCTCTTGTATTGGTGATGGCTTATCGTAACCTTGTGCTTCAATAGCTTTAAGGATCGGTTCAGAAAGGCCAAGGGAGGTAAAACTCATAGATTATTTTCTCAGTTGAATAACATTTAGTATGAGCAACACGTTAAAAAGTGCGTTGCTTCAGCTTTTGCTCATCAAATACATTGATACGGAGCAAAGCGCGGTATTCTGAGGCTTTTCCCCCCATTCAGCAACTAAATTCTAATCGCAGCTAAAATTCAACCTAGATAACTTGTCGCTTCTGTTCGTACATTTTTTCATCAGCGGCTTTCAAGAGCGCATCGACATCATTGTAGTTACTATTGTGAATAACCCAACCCACACTGATTCTGAGATAAATAGAGTGCGCTTCGTACACAACTGGCGCCGAGCATATCGCCTTTCGTAGTTTAGTCACGATTGAAGATACGTGTTGATCATCGATGATGCGTGGCAACAAGACCAAGAACTCATCACCGCCTATCCTTGCAACGATATCTGAAACACGCAGCTCACTTCTTATGCGGTTAGCACACTCGATCAATACCTGATCGCCTGCCGCGTGACCATAAGTGTCGTTGATTGCTTTAAACCCATCGAGGTCGATATTTACAACAGCAAAGGTTCTCGCTCTCTGTTTTTGAGTGGTTTTGAAGGCCTGCTTGAGGCTATACATGAAGTATCGACGATTCGGCAACATCGTTAACTCATCATGCATAGAGCGGCTATCTGCAATGCGGTAAAGGCGATAAATAGTAAAGAAAGCAAACGCCAGCACTAATATTATGGAGTAGCCCACCAGCCTTACCGCTTGGATGCGATACCAAGGCTCATCCATCAATACATGTTCGTTACCGGAGAGAGCAAGGTACCAACCCCCGCATGGAAAACTCACCTGTTCAGTGGCAAACGCATTATCGAACACATCCTGAGTACCATAAAAGACAGCGCCATCTTTCCCTGAACTGTTTGCACCACGAATTGCTAATTCATACTTGTTCTCTATCTTGCCGATTCCAACATCTTCAAACAGCTCATCTAAACCGATAACAGCACTGGAGACACCCCAATAATCTTGATTAAAAGGCGGATCTCGGAAGATCGGAGTACGTGTAATAAGGGCTTGCCCACCTTGAAACAGCTCAAAAGGACCAGCAATAAAGGTGTTGCCAAAATTACGGGCTATCTCAACAGACTCCCATTGATTTGGGTGATCACGATAATTAATACCGAGAATCTGCTCATTACCTTCCATCGGGTAAACAAAATTTAGAATGTCGTCTTTGGCGAGTCCGATAAGTCGAATATGGAAGCCATCTTGAATGATATTCTCTGCAATCTTATCCCAATTTTTTACCTCTCCATCGGGGTTGATGGTCACTAAGGTCGAGAAATTATTGAGGATATACATATCTGACACGATCGCGGCTTCGATCCGAGAACGAATAATGGATAGTTGCTTTTTTGCCTCTGAATACGATTCGTTTTTAAGAAAAGTTAATTGCTTGGCATGAAAGAACTCAATTGCGCTTACTATCGCAAGAAAAAAAAGAAAAGCTACTACTCTGGCAGACCACTGCTTGCTAGAACCACTTGGCATTTACGAACCTCTAACACTATTGTTCTATATACTGCCTTATAACGGCTCATTTCTGGCTTATTGCCCCAGTATGCCGCTAAGTCATTAAAAATCCATACTGACGTCGACTATCTATCAAATATTGAGTGATCCATCACTTCAAACTTCTTTACTAAACGAATGGTTTAATCAAAAAGGGTTAGTGAACCTTATAAAGCTTACATTGTATTGACTCAACGCTTACATTGAAGGATTCATCAATGTTATTTTACATAGACTAATAATCAGCTTGGTACCTCACGACATGAAGTTAAAAACTATCACACTGTGTACATTGCTATCAGCCTCGGTTGCCGTTCACGCACAAGAAAACGTTCAAGCGCCAACCGCAGTGAACGTTCAATCCCAAGCAGATTCGCTCAATTCTCAAGAACAATCTTTCAAGCAATCTGCAGACCTAATTCGCACCACCTACGAAAGCCAGCTTTACACCCTGCCTGCATTCAAAGAAGGTCACTACGGGCTGCGCATGTATCGTCAAACATTAGACGATAAGTATTCAGCGGCGGTGTGGAGCGACATGGCTCGAGTGGCAAGCAAGCTCAGCACCCTGTCGAATGACGTTCAAACCATGGAACAAATCGTACTCTACTCAGAGAAGCGAGTTGCATCTTATATTGGTGATAACGATGAGCGCAGTATTCGACGCTACAACATCACCAAGCACATGCCTGAATACCTTTACCTTGGTGTTGACCTTCTAGGCTCTATGGCTCGTGCTAACGAATACGGTTTAGAACACAAGAACGATGCCAAGCTACGCGAAATCATTCGTCGCTATGACTTCTCACGATACGTGACCAATGAAGACATGGTGAAAGCGTGGGCCGCTCAATTAGCGAATCAGGTTTACTGGTTGCGCCAACTGGGTGAGCAGGATGTCGTTGATGAGTTTGTCGATACCTTCAAAAAAGCCTACCCAGATTCGCAAGACAGGAAGCTTTCAAGCCAGCAATACGGCAATAAGATCTATGGTATGACCCATGTGATCTTTGGTGATTCAGAATATTACCAACATCAAGTAAGCGAACAAGACCATCAATGGATCTACGATTACTTCAGAGAAAACATCGATACGATTCTGCTGCGTGCGAAAGAAGATGTGATTGCTGAGGTTGGATTAACCTTCTTATTGGCAGGTTTAGAAGATGACCCAGTTCTAGAGAAAACTCGACTCGCGATTCAAGCTTCAATCGATGAGAAACAAGGCATGATCCCTTCTATCACTGGTGATTTTGATCTTGAGTACGGTGAACACCGCAACGTGTTAGCAATCATGCTACTCGATTGGCAGCAAGTGAATGAAGCGCCGACTTATGAAGGCAACCCTAAGGTGTTTACTAACATCCCTTACGGACTCATTAAAAACCAACCACCGAAGAACTAGCAACATACCTAGCCTAGGTTCATCATAGAACCCAAAAAGCCTCATACCTTTCAAGGCTGCGGCTTTTTGCTGTTTACTACGTCAGTACTCGTATCAAAAGTTGTTAATATCAAAACCTGCGTAAAGATAAAAACAAAGACGACATCAAGCTCCTGACACGGCTTTGTTCATCACTATCGTAAAATCCCCTTCTGCGTAGCCCTCCGTTAAAGAGACATCATCGCAGAGCGTTTTACAGAAACGATAGACACCTTGAGGGTGATAACTCATCAAGGTATTACGCGAAGGATACTGGCTTGAGTTGAGAAGATTAAAAATCACCGTCTGATTCGCCAGTTCATACATGCGAGTAATCATGTTTGTCAGATAATCAGAATCACGAGAGATGTAGTTCAGTGAACCACTAGCGATGACAATGTCGTGCGCCTCAAGGTTCATTTTGCTCATATCACCCGCCAAAAACTGACAACGATCTTCTGTGTAGTTTTGCTTCGCCTTCTTAAGAAAGCCTGCGTGTTGGTCAACGCCGGTATAAGATTGAATACGATAGATGCTGTCGAGCAGTTCAAACAGCTCGCCATAGCCGCAACCCAAATCTAAAACACTCTTCTTTTCGAAGTCCGCCGCACGAGCGATTACTTCAAAGCGACACAATTGACTCTCTTCGCTAGTCCAACCTAAAGCTTTAGCCTTGTCGCCATTCGAGCGGTTAGTTTGTTTCCGATGATAGCGATACACCTTCCAACGATCGAGCCAGTGCATTCAAATCAGCCCTACTTCAATGAACATCAGCACACCTTGATAAGATTAAGCTTTAGAACTTGAAGAAAAGAGCCCACCGATTTTATAACCGATCGCATAGCAAACCACGGCGACAGTAACAAACACCAATGCCGAGAAGAAATACGCTACAGACGCTGCGACACCAGCCCCCCACACCACGCTGAACACCAAACCGAGATAAGCCTCTTTTGGCCACTGGTAGATAGGAAACTGAGCGCCGCCAGCAATTAGGTAAACCATCGCAAACAAGCCAATGAAGGTAACAATAAGACCGATGAGAACGCGAATGTTCATGGAGAGACCCTTGATTAATTTAGCTTGGTTGCCATTGTTCCTAATCGAAAGCGGATATGCTTAGTCGGAACCGAATATTCTCAATCGAAATCGAATGTTCTTAATCGAAGCCGAATGTTATTAATCGCAACCTGATGATATTCAAGTATATCGGATAAAAGGAACTGGCTCTATTACTCTTCCGAGTGAGCTTTTACTCACGATAGACAAATCACAGTCGACGGCCAAAACCTGATTTCGCCTGATTAACAGGCACAAAAAAGCGGACACCCTCCTTACGTTAACTCCGTAAGTAAAGTGTCCGCTTTAACTGAATATAGCTTAAAGCAGGATGAAAATACCCGCTAAGCATGCACTCATTAGGTTTGCTAGCGTACCAGCAGCTACAGCTTTCAAACCTAAGTTTGCAACTTCAGCACGGCGCTCTGGTGCCATAACACCGATTGAACCTAACTGAATCGCGATAGAACCAATGTTAGCAAAGCCACATAGAGCAAAAGTCACGATCACTTGGCTGTGTTCAGATAACAGAGCTTTGTTCTCAACGAAGTCGATGAAAGCAACAAACTCGTTCATAACGATCTTCTGACCGATGTAAGAACCCGCCATCAATACTTCGTCACTTGGGATACCGATCAGCCATGCAAGAGGCGAGAACAGGTAACCAAAGATAGCTTGTAGCGTAATACCCGCAAAACCGAACGTTTCACCTAGGCTTTCTAGGCCAGTGTTGACCATCGCAATCACACTCACGAATGCAACCAACATAGTACCAACCGCTACCGCAACCTTCATACCGTTCATCGCGCCGCTTGCCAATGCATCAATCACGTTGCTTTGGTCAGCTTTATCTAGTTCGATATGGTCGTAATCACTTGGTGTGCTGCGCTCAGGAACAATGATCTTCGCCATTAACAGACTGCCCGGAGCCGCCATAAAGCTTGCAGCGATAAGGTATTTAAGCTCAACACCAAGGCCAGCATAACCACCAAGTACACTACCCGCTACCGACGCCATACCACCTGCCATTACAGCAAACAGTTCCGAACGAGTCATAGACTTTAAAAAGGGACGAATAAGAAGAGGAGACTCACCCTGAGAAAGGAAGATATTACCTGTAGCAACCAGAGATTCAGCTTTACTTGTACCCAGCAGTTTTTGCACCGCTCCGCCCAAGATTTGAATCACTTTCTGCATAACGCCTAAATAATAGAGCGCAGAGATCAAAGCACTGAAGAAGATAATGATTGGAAGTACGCGAATCGCGAAAATGAAACCTTCAGTAGCCAGATCACCAAATAGGAAAGCGATACCAACGTCTGCAAAACCAAGCAAACTCGAAACGCCATTGCTTAGGCTTGTTAACGCCAGTTGTCCCCAAGGGAAATACAATACTAAGGCTGCAAAACCGATTTGAAGTAATAGTGCACGAGAGACCGTTTTCCAGTTAATTGAAGAACGACTTTCAGATAACAGGTACGCGCAAGCAATCAGTGCAAGAACACCGACAAAACCAAATAGAATATTCATAATGTGTCCTAGTAATCCTTAAAGAGTGAACATGAGCCAAGCAAATGACATCAAAGGAACAGGACAAAGAACCGCAAGCAAAACGCTACGCGATGAAGGAGCTAACAGGGTTAGCGAATGTAACAACGAGTTGTTCATGTAAAAAATCACCTTATACAAGCAGTGGAACGTAGCTGGTCCGGTCCGTGGGGTCATTCACATATCCATGTGACGGCTTGTATTGGCTAAGCACCGGCTTAAAACCGGAAAAGAAGTATAAACAGTTAAGTGAGACTTTCATCACATTTTTTGACGCAAACGATCGCGCGGTCATAAAGCGTACAAATCGAACTACTTCTCGCAATAATTAATTTTTCCAGCAAGAAATAATGCAAAAAAAAACCATCATTAAAATAAAAAGCCACAGAGTGTGGCTTTTTCAAAATATGAGATCAAAGTGGGAATAACTAGTTTAGCAGGGCACTTTTCACTTCAGCATCTCGGAATATCTCTTCAAAACGCTGTTTGTAGATCAGTTGCATCTCATTGATGATTGCACCACCATCAGGTACATCATTCTCGCCTTGGAAATTTTTGCTGAGTAGCTTATTACCAGCTTCATCATAGATAATCACATTAACGTTGTACCAAGAGTTATCCGTAAATGCGTGGAAGTCATACTTCCACTCATTCAAGACAAACATCATCGATTTGTTGTCGAATGCTTTCATCTGCTCAGCAACCTTGGTGATATCCTCTTCAGGCGTCGTCTCAACCGACTCAACAGCTACTTGCTGTTTTTTCAAGCCTGCGACCAATCTGTCAGTCAAAAATTGAGACATTGGCTGCTGTGTCGCCGTGTTGTAGGTATAAGGAATACCTAACGAACTGCGAATAATTCCCTCAAATTTTGGCTCTTTATCATGATCGAGAACGTATGGTCTCTTATCGATTACAGCGACGGTCAACGCTTTTTCCTGTGGAACTTCATTGAGTTGAGGCGCACTTTGTTCTGCTGTTAATACCGTTGCACAACCAGAAAGCCCTAACGATACTGCAGCGAGCAGTAAACTGACGAGTTTTTTCATAGATTTACCTATCTTATTGTTTTGAATAGGCTGTTCTAACAAAAATCGACTTAATGAGTAAACATTCATAAAATCAATATTTTACATAATTGTTATTTATATAAATTCGCTCACACATCGGGTTAAATTTATTGAGTCATCAGTCAATAAAAAGGGTTTGTAACGGAACGTTATGAAATGAACAGATTATGTTCAAGCTATCAAGCAAAAGCACAAGGACATCGGCGCGTACTATGTTCTGGCACCAAAAATTGCGATGCCTCATGCTCGCCCTGAAGATGGTGTGAACGAAGCATCACTGCAAGTAACGGTATTCAAAAAGGGTGTTGATTTAGAGTCAGAAGACAACGGTGACGTTTACCTTTCGATTACTCTGGCGGCGATGGACTCAGATAGCCACATCCATACGATTATGGCGCTATCAGAGTTGCTCCAAAATGATGATGACATTGATGCCATCATCGCAGCGGAAACTGAGCAAGCGATCATCGAGATCTTAAAGCGATACTAATCTCGATCTAAAGATCCTGATAAGCCCCCATTAAAAAAGCGAGAGCCTCGGCTATCGCTTTTCTGTTTCTGGTGTTTAGTCATTTCGACCGAGTATGAGTTTAGGCATCACACCTCTAAAGCATTCAGTGGCGTTAAAACGCGTACATTCTTTTATCTGTTGATAATTCAAAGCAATATTGCGCGTGTTTATTAAGGCACTCAAACACTTCTCGATCCAACTTAAAGTTATCAACGTGGTCCGTCAAAATAGCGAGAGTCTCTTCTAACGTCATGCCTCCACGATAAGGTCGAGACTGAGTTAGCGCTTGAAACACATCCACCACAGCAACAATTCGACTGGGTTGATCCAACTCTTCCGCCGTTTTTCCCATTGGGTAACCCGAACCATCTAACCTTTCATGATGATTAGATGCCCACTGACAAACCTGAGGTGAACTGAACAACTCCTGCAATGCGAATCGAGTGTCCGTTGCATGGCGTTTAATACAGCAATACTCTTCTTCAGTGAGTAAATCCGGCTTATGCAGAATGTCATTAGGGGTTTGCAGTTTACCGATATCATGGACTAACCCAGCCAGATAGAGTTTGCGCTGAGTGGTGTAGGAATAACCCAGCTGTTTGGCGAGGTATTCTGAAAGCTGCCCAACCTTTAAAGAGTGCTTAAAGGTAAACGAACTTTTGGTATCAACAACATTGGCGATAAACTCGGCAAAGGCCACCGTCTCATCCAGCGACATTTGCTGGGAGAAAAATGGCACAGGTTCAAAGTTATCCCTCATGTTCTCGATGTATGGAATCTCCATAGAAAACCAGAAGTCATCCAAATCAACCAACTCGCACATGTGTTGCACAAGGTTGGTTTCGAACATCTCATCCGCTTGTTCAGTCAAACGTTCAATGATGCTCGCTTTGCCATCTGGTGTTAGGTTTCCATAACGATCAGAAGAGGTTATGCCGTATAGATAATCGACTCTATCGGCAAGCATCACGATGGCAGCTAGTTCTCTTTCTAACTCGCTGATATGAATAGCCCTTAGCTCAGACCACGGAGTATGGTGATAAAGAACCGGCTTAGCAAATATAGAAAGAACTGGGCACTCTTTTAAGATTTGGTAGCCCTTTTGACAATGGTGATAGCTTGAGTCAGGTACAAACCCAGACGTTAAACTGAGCTGTTCATCAATTTGCGAGACACCACAGTCGTGAATCAAGCCTAACGAAAACGCGAGCTGCGCTTGCTCTTCTTCCCACCCCACACTCAGAGCACATCGATACGCGATATAGCCCACTCTCTGTCCATGATTTTTACTTTCGAAACCGACGTTATCAAGCGCCTTAGCAATACCGAATAGAGCCTTCCTTAAGTCCACGGTCACGTCCTGGCAATGTTGATTCATTATTTAAGCCTAGCATTTTTATATTTTTTATATATTTAGGCCGCTAATACTAATGCATAGCTAATGATCATATACACAACTATTGTATGGTTTAATGAGTTTCGTGATAGAACCAACGTATCACGAAAAACCCGTGATACAAATGGTTGCATATTAAAAATCATGCGACATTATAGCCTGCCGACTAAGATTCGCTTAAATAAGCAGCCATAAGAAAAGGAAAGACATGTTTAAAACGGTTATCGACAACGCACTCTCCATCGCATTGGTTGAAGAGAGCTTCGCTTCTCACTACGCGGAAATCTCACAAAGCCAGAATGAGTACCTAAGTCAATGGCTCGTGTGGCCGCCACATTGTAAAACCGAGCAAGACTTTAGGATCTTCATCCAACGCTCGCTACACGATTATGCGGAAGGGAAAAGCATGACCTGTGCGATCGTGTATCAAGACAAGGTCGTCGGTAACTGCAGTTTCAATACTATTGATCATGATAAGCAAAAGGTGACGATAGGTTATTGGTTATCTGAGACATACCAAGGAAAGGGGATTGTGACGCGCGTTGTCCAGAAGCTGATTGATATTGCTTTCAATGAGTTAGATATGGAAAAGGTAGAGATATCAGCCGCAACCGGTAACCAAAGCAGCCGTAAGGTTTGTGAGCGCTTACATTTCACGTTAGAAGGTATCATCACGCGTAACGAAAACTTGAATGGTCGCATCATTGATCACGCTATTTATGGCCTTCATCGCTCTAAGCTCTAAGCTCTA
>NZ_JBFRST010000018.1:0-51459 GCF_041473705.1 Vibrio sp. 10N.222.55.B11 | reverse complement strand
CTAAGCTCTAAGCTCTAAGCAGTAGTACTAAGAAGTCACTAGCTTGTAAATCGGAATATGAAAAAGCCACGGTATTAGTCCGTGGCTTTGTTATTTGACGAGCCTGAAGAGTTCTTAAAGCTACAGCTTATGCGATCTTAGGAATCACGATACTGAACTTGGCACCACCATGGTTGCTGTCGTCGATTTTGATATCCCAAGAAAGTTTTTTAGCCGCCGATAGAGCAATCGCGAGGCCCAACCCCAATCCACCGTTGGTCGACGTTCTGCTTGAGTCTAGTCGAGAGAACGGAAGGAATACCTCATCACGCCTATTCTCTGGTATTCCAGAACCATTGTCTTCAATCACCACCAGCCAGTTTTCTGAGTTCTCATCCAGCGTCATCCACACTTTGTCTTGTGTGTAATTACCCGCATTCTTGAGAACGTTATCGAACACCAAGCGTGCCATTGAGCAATCACACTTAATCTTGCACTCTAGCTGTACCTTAGATTCAAAGGTGGCATTGTCTAGTTTCGAGTAACGAATTCGGTCTAGGCAATACTCACGAAGATCGGAGGTCACTTTAACGAGCTCAAAGAAAGAGTTATCCATGACATTCAACTTCGACAGCATGATGATTTCTGACGTGAGCTCGTTGATATCCTCAATGTAGGTATCAATGTCATCGAAAAGAACCTGATGATTATCGGGGGCTCCCCTTCTTAGGATATCGGTCGCCAGTTGAATACGACTTAGCGGAGTTCGTACTTCGTGTGGGATAGCTTGAGCGAAAATATGACTTTGTTTTACTTTGCTTTCAATCTCTTCAGCCATGAAGTTAAAACTGCTGGCCAAATCAGAAACAGGATGGATGTCGTCCATGTCAGATCGAGTACTAAGCTTGCCCTTACCAAACTGTTTCTGCTTCTCGACGAGCAACTCTATTCTTTCTTGAAAACGCCTCACAGGTAAGTAAACACTTGCTCCAATCGCCACAATCACAGCCAACAACAGCCCTAACAAAAAGTGTCGTTCTGAGTCTTCGTACCATTCAATGTCAGGAGAGAAAAAGTCCCCTACCTCACTGAACCCAAAACTGAATTTAGAGTTTGGTAGCTGAAACACGGTCGAATAGAGGTTGTCATCACTTAGATATATCGGCACACCGTTTAAGGTTGTGTATAACTCACATTGTTGGCAAGGCGCCTCGCCCGACCAATTCTCCAACAGGCGTAAATTGAAGATATAAAATTGTTGGTAGCCTGTTCTATCGAGCTCTTTATAGAGTGAGTTTTCTTGATTGTGTTGACGAACATACTGCTCCGCAAAGTAGATGCCATCATTGAGGAAGGTTTCGATCTCGGTGCGTCGCATGTGCCCCTCACCAAGGTTCAAGAACAAAAATATCGTTGCCGACATCCCAGTCACAATCCCAAGGTATAAGCGAGCAAACATCGAAACCGAGCGAAGCTTCGTAGCAATGAACTTACGCAACCAGCATGTACCCCTTGTTGCGAACCGTACGAATCAACTGTTTGTCTTTTGCGTGAATGCGCAGCTTTCGGCGTAACCCAGACACGCGCATATCAATCGAGCGGTCGTTGAACACGTAATCTATCCCTCTAAATAACTGACAGCACTGGTCTCGAGTCACGACCTGACAGATGTTATTAACGAGAAGGTTTAAGATTTCAAATTCAGCAGAAGTAAGCTTGAGGTTTTGGCCGTAGAGCGTGGCACTTTGAGCAGAGCTGTTGATTACAATATCGCACTGTTTTTCAGCCGTAGTTTCTTGCGCAGTTTTTACGGGAGTCGCTCGACGCAATAACGCTTCAATTCGCGCTAACAAGGCATGGCCACGAATCGGTTTGGCAACGTAATCGTCCGCACCAAATTTAAACAAGCTGACCTCGCTCATTTCATCGGCGGAAGCCGTTAGCACTAAAATCATTCCATTGTAAAACTCACGGGCTTGACGGCAAATTTGCGCGCCGCTCATCCCTGGAAGCATCAAGTCCAACAGCACTAAATCAGGTTCAATACTACGGATCGCTTCAAGTGCCAAGTTCCCTTCATGAACAACGCTAACATTGTAACCTTCAGCTTCGAGGTAAAGCGTCGTTAGACGAGCTATCTCTTGGTCATCTTCAACAATGAGCACTTTGGTTTTCGACATTCCTATCACCAGTATTTATTAAAAGCGAAGGCAGTATATATACTGGTCATAGATCATCAATGTTGGAATCAGAGCCCTACATTTACCGTACGCAAAACATAGTAATCACTTTTGTACATACACGTTTACAGAATAGAGAACCAACAACCGGTGCGCCTTGGTTTATCAAGGTTTCCTCCTTCAGAGCACACCATTTTGATGTGCAAGGAAAGTGGCTCTTTGATAAAAGCGAACTGCTGCTAAACCTAACCTGTACAACAAAGCAAAAAGAGAAGCTGATAAAAGCCAGATACAACGCAGAACACGACTGTTTAACGGAGCTTTATAATCGCCGTGGGATCAGCAACCTTCTAGAAACCAGCATTGCCTATCGCTCACCGTTTGAATTGATGTTTGTCGACCTTGATGGCTTCAAATTAGTTAATGACACTTATGGGCACACTGTCGGAGACCAACTACTCAAACAGGTTGGTGAACGCCTTAAACAGTTGGTTGATGAGAAATGCATGATAGGGCGATTTGGTGGCGACGAATTCATTGTGATTGCCCACACCTGCCGAAATCAAAATATCCCACTACTTTGCTCTCGCATCATTGATGCCTTAAACCGAAGTTTCCATATCAGAGGCATCGGCAGTTTATCTGTCGGTTGCAGCATAGGTACCGCGCATTTCCCTGATAACGCGGTTGACCAAGAAACATTGCTAAAGCAAGCGGGTATGGCGATGCATCTTGCAAAAGCGAATGGTCGAAACCGCTTCCAAACGTTTACCCCAGACTTAGCACAAACCCTGCATCGCAAAGTAGAGATCCGCCATCGACTGGCACGCGCCATAGAAAACGACGATCTCAACCTTCACTATCAACCGATCATGAACACCAACAGCGACAAGGTGAAAGGGTTTGAAGCCTTGCTTCGATGGTCAGACAAAGAGCTAGGTAACATAGGCCCTGATGAGTTTATTAGCTTAGCGGAGGAGACGGGGCAGATTGTACCGCTCGGGAAATGGGTTCTGAACTCTGCACTCAAACAGCTATCGATATGACAACGTGAGTTTGATAGTGAGTTGATGATGAGTATCAATATTTCGAGTATTCAGATGCACGCGACCTTTGCCGAGCAGCTATTAGTAATGTTGAACTTCTACAATATCCAACCTCAAAGCATCGCCCTTGAGATCACCGAATCTTCCATGATCTTCAAGCATGGTGAAGTCAGGCAAGCGTTAAGCGATATTTCTAAATTGGGCGTAGAGCTTCACCTTGATGACTTTGGCACAGGCTACTCGTCACTGTCGATGTTGCATGACTTACCGATTAGCACCGTGAAACTCGATAAAAGCTTCGTCCACGGTTCACACAAAGGGAGCAAAGCGATTGTCCAAGCCACCCATGCTATCTGTGAAAAATTGGGGCTAAAAGTGGTTGCTGAAGGTGTCGAAACCGAAACGCAAAAAGCGTTCTTAATCGATTGTGGATACCAGTATCTTCAGGGATTTTTATTTAGTAAACCAATTCCCTCAAATGAAGTCGAAAGTCAGTTTTTGAATGGTCGACAATCCTACAATTAAAGACTTATTTATCAATAAATTAAGTCGTTTGAATACTTCCTAAACAATCGGCTGCTGTGGGTGTGTACGCTTACATATGCTTACATAGCGTTTAACAGTAAGAGGAAATAATTAAGCTATTGTTTATAAAGAAAATTACTTAGAAATTCACACAATAAAACACCAAACCATTATACCCACTAATTGTAATGACTTTGGTATTTAGATTACCCTCATTCCGTCCCTTTAGCAGAGTAAATAATCGGTAACCATGAACAGACAAAACGGCTTCACTCTTTTAGAACTCATCATCTCTGTATTAATTTTAGCGATCGTTTCGGCGACAGCTATGGTCAAGTTCTTAGACGTTCAAGGAAGTGCTCGGGCGAGTAAAATACATGATGTGGCTGGTAACCTTCGCACGGGTATCGATATGATCTACGCGAAGTCAGCGATTGCTGGCGTTGAGGATGAGTGCAACTATGTTGAAAAGACGGAGATTGAGACCTACTACGTTTGTCATGGTTACCCAATCGCCTATGTTGACTCACTAAGAAGACTGCTCAATATCGACGCAACAGAGCTTCATGTCATCAACAAAGAAGTAGACTCTGGCAGCAATGCAGAAAGAGTAGCCGCCATCTCTTTCGACACCGAAAACTACACCTATTCGCCAGAAGGAGACTTTTGTCAGGTGCTTTATCAGCCAGAAAAAGAACCACAGATCGTGGTGCTTGATGGTGCATGTTAAATACTCAACGATTGCACGCTTCCATAGTTAACACAAAGCCACCGCAACAGATCTTTGAATATCATGTGGTTACGCTAACATTTGCTCAAAAATAACACTAATTGATCTAACTTGCTGCTGCTTATACTTTTAGGCAGTGCTCATGGTATAACACCAACCTCATTCATATCTTATTTTCATCACTAGCCGATTAATATTTACATAGACACATATTTGATACATATGTCAATAATAATTCAATTAAAATTCTTTAATCAACACATCATGATAAAAATCATCCTTTCCCTATTTTAAATATCCCACCTTAAAGTTTAATTATTTAAATTTCGTAACAGAATAAATTAAAGTCAATCATTCAACAAATATAATTAATTCTATCATTGATTACTTTAATTAAATCACCAAAACAATACGCCACATAAATTATATTAATATCACATAAAATGACATAATTTAATTTTATCATGAAAAATTCTGATCAATCTCACGCATCGATAAACCGAATGAATACCATCAGAAGCTACATTAGAAACCTCTAAATCCAGTCGCTAAACCTACCGCGTAGAAGCTGTGAAATGGATAAATACCAAAACAAATGGATAAATCCCCCTTACCCCTTGTAAATCATTGGCTTTCATTTATAAATTCAACTTTTGGGTGAACATCTCCATAACCTTTCATTAAAGCCCAAATTCTGCGATTAGTATCAACATCTTGAGATAAAATGGTGACATTTTGGTTATATTATTTAGATCGAACTCTTGTGTTGAATGAAAATCCCAGCCATCACATATCCATCACACAAATATAATAACTATCGCTTAGGAGTTAAGCTATGCACTGTTCTTTCAATATAAATAACAATAATGAGAGCTTGCAACTAATCTACAATGAAGAAAAAATATACATAAAAAGAGACAGTAATAAGATATCAGAGGAAACTCTTAATAGTAAAGAGAGTTTTGTTTTCAAATACCTTATTGAACACTCGTCAATATCAAACCCTCAATCTGCACGAGATGTTGAAGAATCTTTTAAATTACACTTTGACGAAGAGTTTAGCTTATACGCGTTAAAAAATATTATTGCTTCTATAAGAAAGAAATATCGAAGCTTATGTAAGAAAGCGAAGGTAGATAATAATAGCGAATTTATCTCTAACCTTTATAAGGTAGGTTACTTTATCGATCTCGATAAAAGCTCAACCAACCGTATCGCACCTAAGTACGACATCAACCAGTTCAAGCCCAGCCAGTTCGAGATGTTGAAACTGATGTTCAACACCTATCATCGAGAGCTGATTAAGGCTCTGATAGCCGTGTTCACCATCTCTTCCTTTTTCCTATTCGTTGTCTACTTTTCCCAAATCCTTTATACGACGAAGATTGCGAATGAATACAGTGAGAACACCAAACACATTGCCGCAGAAGTCATGGACTACGGTTGCGATAGCCACGGGGCTGTGCACTCGCTAAGGCACTCGCTCAACCTTGATTCTGTCGTCATGACCACACCTTATGACTCCTGCTATATCTCTAAAACACGTTCTAAGATGATAGAGCTCAATCAATTAGACGACTTCTACGATAGTGCTGACTTTGCCTATTCACGCTTCATGGATACCGAGCACGATATTGAGATGGTTGCTCGAATATCTAAACGATCTATCGAAGCTCGATACAAGAACTCACTATTGCCTCTATTAGTCGATTCGATTTCCATCCAGAAGAATGGTTACCACATCTTAAACCTTGGCGAAGAGAGTAAATCTATCTATCAAACCTCCCTACCAACGGGTGCAACCATCACCTTCTACAGTGACGACATTGTTGCACTATGGATTGCGCTTTCTCTGATACTCGCCACCCTGCTTTATCGCTCCTATATTCTGGGTTTCGTGATCTACCTGTTTCGTTGGAAACACATCTCCTTTGAAGAAGAGCCGATCATCAACACCGAAGACAACTGCGTTCTCTACTACGAGTTGTTATCTCGTGTGCGTAACGTTGGCGTTTTAAGCTTCATCAACACCATGAGACGCACCAATTTACTCACCTTTCATACTATTTTACTCATCGAGACAGTCAGAAAAGCGAAGTTAAACAACAGCCATGAGATCTATGGTGTCAACGTGTGTCCGAGTGCTTTGGTAGGGTCGAACTTCGCAAGGCTCAGAGAGCATTTAGCCGCGATGGAAGCGAATGAGTTTGTCGTAGAGATTACTGAATATTCGAACATTGGCTATGGGTGTGAGGTTATCGATAACATTAAGGATATCAAAAAGCTTGGTATCACTATCGCTCTGGATGACTTTGGTACGGGCAATAACAACATCGAAATCATCAATGTTATCTCTCCGGCCTATCTAAAACTGGATCGTTGCTTTGTTAAGGATATCGAGTCAGGAGAGCATCATCAGGGTGTATTGCTCAATATCTCGGAGATTGGACGCCTATCAAATATCACAATGATTTATGAAGGTGTCGAGACGCGTAGGCAGCAATATATCTTGTGTCAGTTAGGCTACAACTTACATCAAGGTTACCTATATAGCCGGCCTAATGACTCAAAGGAGCAATAGGCCCAGCCTAATAGAAATCTTGATCAGCAACCATTTCCTATTCAAATAATCATCGCTCATACAGCTGCTTGAGAGCCCACAAGGACGTAGGCTTCAAGTACCCTCCCCGCCAAACATGCTTTATCCAAATATAAAAATATCCGATCCATTTTCATAAAACCCTTGCCAATTCGAATAAAAAGGTTAGTGTTATACACATGTATATCACCATGCAGTTTTAATTATGACCGAATGGAAAGACGACCAACCGATCTTTAGGCAACTTGCCGCAAAGATCAGTGACCAAATTCTTCAAGGTGTTTGGTTAGAGCAACAAGCATTACCCTCTGTGCGTGCGGTTGCTGCCGATCTCAAGATCAACCACCTTACTGTCATGAAAAGCTATCAGTTACTGGTGGATGAAGACTTGGTAGAGAAAAAACGCGGCCAAGGCATGTATGTGGCCGAAGGGGCACTTCAAAAATTGAAAGAGTCTGCACACCAATCATTCATCAACACACAGATCCCAGCCATCGCTGAGACGCTAGGCATCATTGATATGAGTGTCGAAGAACTCGTGAAACAGCTAGCACAACATATAAAGGACAAGTCATGAGTACTTTACTTTCCGTGAAAAACGTAACCAAAACCTATTCAAACCAAGTGGGTGTCGAAAACATCAGCTTTGAGTTAAAGCCAGGGCAAGTACTTGGTCTGCTTGGCCACAATGGCGCGGGTAAATCGACTCTGATCAAATCACTGCTTGGTGGACACAACTATCAAGGTGAGATAGAGGTTAATGGCTACCACCCTATCCACCAGCATGCAGAACTCATGCTGCACTTGTCGTACATTTCAGATGTTAACGTGTTACCAGAGTGGATGACGGTTAAACAACTGCTTCGATACACACAAGGTGTGCACCCTAGCTTCAACAAGCAAAAAGCAGAACAGACATTAAGCAGCACCAACATTAAGTTGTCTTCTACTATCAAGCAGCTTTCTAAAGGGATGAAAGTACAACTTCACCTTGCGATCATCATCGCGACTGACACTCAAGTGTTGATCTTAGATGAGCCTACACTTGGCCTAGATTTACTGTACCGCGATACTTTTTATCGCCATCTACTTGAGTGGTTCCACGACGGCGAACGCGCCATGATCATTGCAAGCCATGAGGTTTCAGAGATTGAACATTTATTAACGGATGTTCTGATTTTAAAACAAGGCCATTGTGTGCTGCAAAAGAGCATGGAAGACATCGAAAGCGACTATTTCATTATTGAAGTCGCAAACAACCATTCAAGCGAGATTCAGAAACTCAACCCACTGACCTCACAATCAGGGCTAGGCACTACTAAGTGGTTATTGGAAGGTCAATACAAAGCGCAAGTTGAATCACTGGGTAACATCTATAACGTTGGTCTCGCAGATCTATTCCTTGCAACACAGACGGAGAAGGCATAATGCATCCAAGTTTTTACATGCTAGAAAAAGAACTCATCGAGCACAAAATTAACACTCGATTGCCTCTGTTTGTCGCGTTATGTGGTTTCTTACTGTTCGTTAGTCTGTTCTTCAATGGCGCAGCGCAGCATGAGTTTTTCTTCGAAATGCAAGTGAACGGTGACGTGAGCGACATCCACAGAGAGTTCGCACAAGACCTCAACTCAGTGATCTACTTTGGCGCGGGCCTTATTTCACTGATCCTATCAACGCTTTACATCCCTAAAACGCTGCGTAAAGAGCGCCAAGAAGGCAGTTCGATGTTTTGGAGAAGTATGCCGGTATCTAACGCAATGACTCACGGTGTGAAACTCGGCTTCGGTTTAGTGGTGATTCCGGCTATCTGTGCATTGTTAGTACTGTTCGCAGATTTTCTATTCTGGATATTGAACGTCTCAAGTGAACAACAACTGGCGCTATTGGTTGAACAACAATCTCTGTTTTATGTGCTGAGCAACTGGGTCGTGTTTTTTGGACGAATGATGTTAGTTGCACTGGTTTTATTGCCACTGGCAACCGTCACTCTAGCGATTTCGCAGCTGGTAAACTCTCCATTGCTTGTCATTTTCATCTCAAGCTATGCGATTAAGTTCCTCTCTGTCGCAGTGTTTGGGTTCTATGGCATCAATGACTTCCTATCTCTCATCGCGTCATTACCAATGAATGTACTCATAGCAAGCAACCCATTAAGTGCGATTGCAGAAGCGCCGATTTTATCTTTAGGTATTTACGCACTGATCGGTGTTGGTGGCTATCTACTGAGCCTAAAGCTAAATAGAACGGACGATGTGAGCTTAAAGACGCTGTTCCAACGTTAACGCATTCGCTCCTGACGTTGGTGTTATCTCTCCCGAGCAGGTAACCACACCAGATATCAAAATCTAAATCAAAGCTTCTGAGAAATCGGGAGCTTTTTTATTATCAAGACGTTAACGAGTACAGGGATGCGATAACAAGGAACAAGGAACAAGGAACAAGGAACAAGCTTTAGTTTGGGGTAACAGGTTTAACAAACGAAGATAAACTTAGAGGAGGTATTAATGAGCTGACATTGAATTGCATTGTTGTTAATGCCTGCCAGCTCTTTGGGGATGATTTCGTTAGTCGCCGACCAGATGAAGGTCCTTGAGAGTGCTAATGAAATCAGTTTGTTGCGTTTTACATTTGATTAAGCTTTTCAGCTTTTAAAGCTCTACGATTAAAGCTTATTTCTTTGATGCTTCTTTTGACGTGTCTTTCCAGTATTGGATACGAACGCGATGAAGCTGTGCTCTTCTCATTTTTTTCATAAGGGATATTTCCTTTTCTTTAACTGCTCTTCATGAGCTATTTTTATTGCCAACCATTCGAATCTAACGGTGTTTGATGCCCAGTTCAATGATACAAATCACAAAATATATAGAGTTTTTAGTACCATTTACATCAAAGTATGACCTAGATATCAACTATGGCTCAATTCAATCCTATGAGCCGCTGTTCAAAATTAAGGTTAGTTCTCTCAGATGACAAATTCATTTCAGTATCAATACAGTTCAATGATACTAATTTAATAGACCGGACCAAAGCTGATTTAGTTCCAGTGTCTTATCATTTGTTGATTACATCACCTTTAAAGTTACGGTGTAACTAAAAAATACATTCAATGTGAACTAATAATCGCCACATTAGCCTATACGTTACAACATCAAAATGGGATTATGTTTGTAACGGATAGAGCTTTTGATAGAAAAAAGCCGTAATGGACCAAATTAAATAGACGTAATTAAATGGACGTAATTATGAGTAAAGTAATTCTGCAAGGGCATATTCTAGTGCCAGACAACGACCTAGAAGCAGTGACACATGCCTTGGTTGTGCACAAAGAACTGACACTAGAAGAACCTGGTTGTATTGTGTTTCGAGTCAGTCAAAGCACGCTTCAACCTAATCGCTTTGAAGTGTATGAAGAATTCACTAGCCGAGAAGCATTCGAAATGCACCAACAGCGAGTAAAAGCCTCTGAATGGGGTGAAATCTCCCAGAACGTGACACGTCATTACCAAGTCACTGATGTTCCGACATCATAATGATACATCCGCTAGCCAAACGTATCGTCACGTTGATCAAACAAGATCCCTTACGAATGAAGGTTTTAGACTGTGTCGCTCAGTTGGATTTGCCGCAGTGTTATGTCGCTGCGGGCTTTGTGAGAAACCTCGTTTGGGATCACCAGCATGGTTATGCCTCCCCGACTCCATTCAATGATATTGATGTGATCTACTTTGATCCCATTGATACCTCTTACGAATCGGATCTTAGATACGAGGCTCAGCTTAAACAACGGTTACCCGAACTGAATTGGCAAGTTCGCAATCAAGCCTACATGCACACTAGAAATAGGGATGAACGTTACCAAGGCTCATTGGATGCGATGAGTTATTGGCCAGAGAAAGAAACCGCAGTCGCCGTAAAGCAAAGCCTCAATGGAGACATCGAGTGTATTTCGTCTTTTGGTTTAGAGAGTTTGTTTGATTTGCAAATCACACCCAACCCAAAGCGTAACCGAGATATCTTTGATCAAAGAGTACAATCCAAGAACTGGCTGACCCAGTGGTCCAAGTTAACGATCAGTCACAGCGAACTAGCTTTCGAATTCAAAGCTAAAACCATTGACTAAAATCCCAATCAGATCGAACATGCCCCACTTATTAACTTAGTAAGTTAGTTAGTAACTAACCAACTCATCAACCGCGCGTGGCGACTAGCTGCTACGCTCTCTCGTCATACTGAGTAACGACCATGAACCAACAATACATGCTGCAAGCACTCGAAGCTTCGCGCCAAGCCCTACCCGATTGCCAACCAAACCCGCCAGTAGGCTGCGTTTTGGTAAAGAACGATAAGGTGGTGTCTGTTGGGTATACACAGAAGGTCGGCGGTAACCACGCCGAGGTTGAAGCGCTCAATAGCTATGACGACGGATTGGACGGAGAAATGGAAGGGGTTACCGCTTACGTAACTTTAGAGCCATGTTCATTTGTCGGCAGAACTCCCGCTTGCGCCAATACATTGGTTAAAGCAGGTGTAAAACACGTGGTAGTAGCGATGCTAGACCCAGACCCTCGCAATAATGGTCGTGGTGTGGCGATCCTTGAATCGCACGACGTGAAGGTGGATGTGGGGTTATGCCAAGCGCAAGTGAGTGCTTTTCTAACCCCATATCTTGGTAAATCTTAGCTCTTAAACAGCCAACGCTAGCTCAATTTGACTCGATAAAGCGGATTGACTGGCTTACCGACAAAGTATGACCAAATATGATCGTAGACGGCATGTTGGTTAGGGAATGGTGCCAACGCTTTTGCCTCTTCTAAATTGCACCAACGATACTCGGTATGCTCGTCATTCAGTTCAATCGCTTGGTTGGGCGGGCATAGTACTGCAAACACAGGGATTAGCTGAATCACATTCACGTGCGCCTCGTAAAACTGCTCCAGAAACTGCGCGTTATACAAAGCTTCCACTTTAATTTGGGTCTCTTCTTCAAACTCGCGCACGATAGCCTGCCAGCCTGTTTCACCCGCTTCAATCGAGCCCGCGACATGGCACCAAAACTCGCCCTTCACACGCTTCATTAGTAGCATTTTCATTTGTCCGTCGATCTCTGAAATAGCGACACCGGAGACAATCGAAGTATTGAGTGGAATCATAACGTTACCTTAGTTTTAATAAGAGGGCGGCAAGGCTACCACCCTTGGTTTGTTAAATTGTCTTCTATGATTAAAAACGAGAAGTTACTCATCAATTAATGGCGTTCAAGCCATAACTCATGGGTTCAGTGTTAACCATCTCGCTTAGCTATCCTGTAATAGAACCATTTCTTATTTGAGGCGTATTTCGATAAAGAGTAGAATCGCCGCCTTGTACTGTGTTTAAAGCCTTTAAACATACACAGTAGACTCACAACCATTTATCACCACGATATAAGTATTAATACGACTATGCACTCATCAAAACCAACGCACGACTCAGAAAACAGCCATACTCCTGAGCATTGCTTCACTCGTTTTCAACAGCCGATCGAGTCATATTCGTTGCCTGAGCGTTTCACATTCCCGTTCTACTACGAACCGCACCCACTGTGTGAAATAGCCTCTCATCAGCTTCAACAGTATCTAGAAACTCAAACCGATTGGCAGCATGACTTCGGACTGGATTCTGACGCTGGTCGCGGCAAAATGTTTGGTGTGTTACTGGTGAAAAGCCCTGAAGGTGAATTGGGGTACTTCTCTGCTTTTTCAGGGAAAATCGCCGACCAAAACCTACTGCCTCACTTTGTACCGCCCGTGTTCGACATGCTCAGCAGCGACAGCTTTTTCCATCAAGACACAGCCGACATGATGGCTGTCAACGCTGAGTTTAAAGCGCTGCAAGCAAATACTGAATACCTTGAATTGTGCGAGCAACTGGCACAGCAAAAAGCGCAAGCCGAGCAAGAGATTGAAGCTCAACGTCTATTGATTATTGAAGGCCGAAAAACGCGTAAAGAAAAACGTGAACAAGGTAAAGTAAACCTTGATGAGCAAGCTTTCGAACAGCTAAATAACGAGCTAAACAAAGCCAGTGTTGCCGACAAGAACCAGCAGAAGTACCTAAAGCTCAACTGGGAACAGACTCTGCAAGTGTTGCAGGCTAAAGTGGATGTTTTCAACACTCAACTGGCTGAGCTAAAAGAGCAAAGAGCACACATTTCTCATCAGCTTCAACACAAGTTGTTTTCACAATACGCTTTCCAAAATGCGGAAGGAAGCGTTGAAGACCTTAACCAAATCTTTGAAAACACGCCAAACAAGATACCACCAGCAGGCTCTGGCGAATGCGCTGCGCCTAAATTGCTGCAATACGCGTACTTACATGGTTACACGCCACTGGCATTGGCTGAATTTTGGTGGGGCCGCTCTCCAAAGTCGGAAATCCGCAAGCACAAGAAATACTACGCTTCTTGTCAGAGTAAATGTGTGCCGATTTTAGGCCATATGATGAAAGGCCTAGAAGTCGATCCAAACCCATTGCTAGAGAACCCAGCAGAAGGCAAAGAGCTGGATATTCTGTTCCAAGATGAGCACATCGTGGTAGTACACAAGCCAGCAGGTTTTCTATCCGTGCCGGGTAAAACCATCAAAGATTCCGCCTACACACGTGTTCAAGAAATGCATCCCGATGTTGAAGGCCCATTTGTGATTCATCGCTTAGACATGGCGACCTCTGGTATTCTAATCTTCGCTCTCACACGACGTGCGAACAAGAGCTTACAGAAGCAGTTCATTACTCGTGAAGTCGAAAAGCGTTACGTGGCAATGATTGAAGGCGTTCTAACAGAAAATGAAGGCTATGTTCGACTGCCATTGCGTGGTGATTTGTATGACCGCCCTCGTCAAATTGTCTGCTTCGAACACGGCAAGCCAGCAGAAACCAAATGGGAAGTGATTGAGCGAAACGGGCAAACCACTAAGGTTTACCTGCATCCTAAAACAGGGCGTACACACCAGTTGCGTGTTCACTGTTCACACCAAGAAGGCCTTAACATGCCTATCGTCGGTGACGGCTTGTATGGCAATAAAGCCGACCGATTGCACTTACACGCAGAAAGACTTGCGCTGCACCACCCAGTCACCAAAGAGTGGATGGAATTCCAGTTCGACGCCGAATTCTAAAATCTCTCATTAGTACCGAGCTTTGATAAGGAGTCACAACCGCTTGTGGCTCCTACCTCTTTTGGGTATATCTCCACGCTTATTGCACTACATCAAGATTCACTTTGTTGTGAAGAGTAGCATGCCCACCTTCTTCTCTCCTTGAGGCCTTTGATATGTCATCAGCTGCTTTGAATTTACAACCTAACAAACTGACTTCCCCATTAATTGCGACTCAAGCACCGAGCTTGAAGCCACTTACATCCAAAAAGCCAGACTTAAACTCGGCAATGCTTAACTTAATTGAAGAAGTTAAAAACGAACTCCCACTTTACGAGTCAGAGACGTTTATCTGTGGTCCAAAAGGAAATTGCTCGGGTTGCTCTAAGAAACTACTAGAGATGGTCGACAGTGAGTTAATGTATTGGGAGCACAGTATTTCCATTGGCCAAGGCCCCAACTTCGAGGAACTGCGCCGCTTTGGTAAGCTATGCAGCAGTGTTAGACGCGGTTTAGAGCGTAACGGTTTAGTCGAAAAGCGCCCAAAGAAAAGATAACAAGCCAACTCGATAATCATTACAATGTGTCGTTGGCGATCACAAGCTACCCTGCTACTAACTGATTGAACTCGTTAGCTATAAAAGTAATAATGTTTTGTAATACAATTCAGTATACAGACCGACTTCGTAGATTCGGACTCATAGAGATAAGTTCATCGATACTTTCACCATATTCTTGAACAACTCTATCCTTCTTGTCTGACGTGCCTTAACCTTCTGTATATCAATATCACATCAATTAGAAACCTACCTTGGACAACGGAGAGCGACCTTGAAGAGACCACAACCAGTACTGGGAAAGACCGGTATGCTATTTTTTCTCGTCATAATAAGTGCTTTCCCTCCATTGACCATCGACCTTTACTTACCTGCGCTTCCGCAGATGGTCGAGGTGTTTAATACTGACCGATCAATGGTTAACCTAACCCTGAGCAGCTACTTCGTTACTTACGCCATCGGTCTTTTGTTCTGGGGGCCGCTCAGCGAAAAATTTGGTCGTAAGCCGATCCTATTAATTGGATTAGCGAGCTATATGGTCGCGAGCATATTGTGCGCGATGACCAATAGCATCGAACAGTTGATTAGTGCTCGTGTATTCCAAGCTTTTGCTGGCAGTGCTATCACCGTTATCGCTACCGCCATTGTCAAAGATCTTTATGACGGCCGAGAACGTGAAAAGATCATGGCGACTATCATGTCACTGGTGATCATCGCGCCAATGGTTGCGCCTGTATTTGGTGCCTTTCTACTGAAAATTGCTTCTTGGCGAATGATGTTTGTCACGCTCGCCATTTTTGGTGCATTTGCGTCAGTATTAGCTTGCTGCTACCGAGAAACACTCGAAAACAAATACCAAGGTTCTATATTCCGATCATGGGGAAGAATGGGCGTGGTCATGAAAAACCGCTCGTTCGTCAAGCTGCTGGTCATTTTCTCTATCATACCGATGGCGTTGATGGGCTTTCTTGCGGCGGGTTCTTATATCTACATCGATCACTTTGGATTGACCGAACAACAGTTTAGTTACGCGTTCGCATTCAATGCACTGTGCGCCTCATTTGGTCCAACAATTTACATGAAGTTGTCCTACCGAATGCCGGTTCAAAAGGTCATCTCAGGATGTTTTGCTTTATTAGCGCTTGCGGGAATCTTCACCCTAACCATTGGCGACCTGTCCCCTTGGTTCTTCATGTTCATCGCTGCACCAGCGACATTAATGGCGATCATCATGCGAGTACCGGGCACCAACTTGATGTTGAATCAGCAAGATCATGACACGGGCTCTGCCGTCGCACTGATACAGTTCTTCAGCATGATTTGTGGCTCGCTTGGCATGGTGTTGGTTTCAATACGCCCAGAGTCACTAATTGAAAACCTAGGCTTTATTCAATTATCCGTCGGTACGCTAGGCGGCCTGATGTGGCTGATGGTCAGAAACAAAGAGTTCGTGACTAATAAGCTGAATTAGGCACATCCAAAATAGCTAAATTTGTACTCAAACACGATTTAGGGCGTCCTCGATCGTGTTTGAGGTCTCGCCCTCACTGGCTTTAGCGCATATTGGCTCCAATCACCTCAATTGGAGTTAAACCATGAAATGGATACATTTACTGTTCACATCCCTACTTTTCCTTTGTGCTCCATCCATCGCTTCCGGTGTCGGATTCACTCAAGTAACCTTAACTGACAATCCTAATCGCCCGCTAAACACTGCCATTTGGTATCCCACACAAGATGTATCAGACACAACCTTGATTGGCGATAACCCAGCCTTCGTCGGTACGCAAGTCATCAAAGATGCTGAGATTCAATCAGGCACTTTTCCAGTAGTACTTCTATCACACGGCTACCGAGGAAACTGGCGAAACCAAAACTGGTTGGCGACCGAACTTGCGAGTCGTGGCTACATCGTAGCGGCCACTGACCATCCGGGAACCACCTCTTTCGACCAATCTCCAGAGCAAGCCGCCAAGTGGTGGGAAAGGCCGCGAGATATCACTCGAACCATCGATTACCTGTTAAGCGAAGTTCAATGGAAGCAAACTGTTAACGCCAACAATATCGCTGCAATCGGACACTCGTTAGGAGGCTGGACAGTGATGCAATTGGCAGGAGCGAAAATAGATAGAGCGACCTTTGAAGCCGAGTGTCTTATATACCCTAACCCGCGTACCTGTGGGCTGTCTGATGAATTAGGGCTATCACAAGCCCAACCCTCAGAACCAAGCAATAAAAACCTTTCAGACCCTCGAATTCAACGTGTAGTTAGCCTTGATCTGGGGCTTGCTCGCAGTTTCTCAGTCGGCAACTTAAATGACATTACAGTGCCAACCTTAATATTGGCGGCTGGGATTGATATTGGGGACCTACCTCAAGCATTAGAGTCTGGCTACATTGCTGAGCACATGCCTCTTAATTTAAGACGTTATAAGGTCTATGAAAGCGCTACCCATTTCAGCTTCATTCAAAGCTGCAAACCTGGGGCAGTACCGATGCTTGAAGAAGAAGTGCCAGGCGATGGCATTATTTGTAAAGATGGCGTTGGTACATCACGCGACCAGCTACATCAATTGATCTTAAACGACATCATTAGCTTTCTGAATTGATAAACTGAAAAGTAAACACACTCAATCTAACACTTGCGGCGAACTTCGATACTCACTCGGAGTTTGCCCAGTTATCCTTGAAAACTCGCGATTGAAATTGGACTTGGTCTGAAAGCCTGAACTAAGGAAGATGTCAGTTATCGCTTCATCACTTTGCATCAGGAGAGTCTTAGCGTGCTCAATTCGATAGGCGTTAATCACCTTTGAAATGTTCTGGTGGTGAGTTTGATTAACCGCAGACGATATTTTTCGAGCTGGGATACCTAGCTTTCTCGCCACTCGATTCAGGGACAAATCTGGATCTTTGAACACCTGATAATCCTTCATTAACGCATCAAACTTAGCGACGATCTGCGTGACTTCTTCATCCACTTTTAAGCTTGTCGACGATGCCGCAGATACATCAATTGCTTCAGGATAATGGTTTGACGTTGTCAGTTCACTCTGCTGTTGGTTTTGTTCCTGAATTGGTGCCGTGCTAGTACTCACAACGACTACAGCCCCAACAATTGCGGGAATAAGAACTAGGTAACCAATAGACAGAATTAAGTCGGTGTGTTGTGCGTTAAGCAGCAAAATATCATACGACATAATGCTATCCACGAGAGCCGAAAACAGTAAGGCGATACCTGCCGTACGCTCAGCATACAAAACATTCGATACATCACTCAGCCTGACGTGCTCTGGGAAGTTAAACGATGATTTCAACAACAAGCAGCCATAGCTGAGATATAGCGAGATCAACAATAGATCAATCGTTCCATCCCAAATATACGAATAAGAAAAGGAGCCAACCAGAACAACGACTGGGCCTAAGCAATGCAAAAGAGACAAAGGTTTACTTCGATGAGCTCCCGCAAAGCAGAGCCACGCAGCCACCGGTACACTTGCCCCTAGAACCGGTTGTAAGAAACGGAACAGTGCAATATCAAACGTCCAACGTAGCCCAACGACAGTAATCATAAATGCACACAACATGACAAACCAAAATGGTTTTTGACTTGTTTGTGGGTAACTATATCGAAGCAAAACGGCCGTGATAAATAACAAAAGAGCAGCAACAAATGGCAAGGGAATAGCGAGCATCAAAATTCCATTTATGTTCGAGAAAAGATCATTTCAATATCACGTCACATATTCAGTAAGTGAACCATTGAATCAGTGCGAGTGATAAGTATTGAATATCAATCTATGGTAAATCATTCCTCAGAAAGAAATCTAGAACGAAATCTTGATGGTGTTAACCCGATGATTTTCATAAAGACCTTACGGAAGCTGTTCACGTCCTCATAACCAACTAGGTAGCTAATCTGCTCAACCGGCTTATGGGAGCTTTCCAATAACTCACATGCACTTTGAACACGCACATGTTGGATATAATTGATAGGCGTAAAACTGGTCGCCTTGGTAAATTGACGAATAAAGGTTCTTCGTGTCATGAAGGCTTCTTCTGCCAATTGATCAAGCGACAAAGGGAGATGATGATGCTTCTGAATAAAACGCTGCACCGATACAATCTTGTCATTGCCGTGAGCAAAGTTCGGCACAAAACTCTGATAGTAACGTTGCTCTCTCAACCCCGTATCAAGCACCAAATATTTACCTAGATTACGAGTGTTGGTCGGCGTTGTGTATTTGGTCAGGATAAACAAAGCGAGATCCATCCACGACATCAAACCACCAGCGGTCATCACATCCGCATCATCAATCAAGATTTTGTCGATATCGACTGCGATCTGTGGGTAAAGCTCCGTAAACTTCTGCTGCGCTTGCCAGTGCGTGGTCACGGTTCGCCCTTCTAACAAACCTGTTTTTGCCAAAATGAACACGCCTGCACAAGCTGAGCAAAGTATCGCCCCCCTTTGGTGAGACTCAATCAGGTACTCAAGAAAGGTGTCACTCGGCTCTAGATAGTAACAACCATCTAAATTCGGTGGGAGTATAATGATATCGGCGTTCGACACGCTAACACTGTCATGTGCTTGGATCTGAACGTTGAATTGAGTCTTCTCAGCCGAAGGTTCAAGAGAATTTGCCATCTGCAGAAACTCTTTCACGCCAAACACTGCACTTTGCAGAGAGCCTGGGTAGTCGATGATTTCGACCACAACTGATTTTGTCACTATTGCCATAGAGTCTGTCATTTTTGACGTGCGATAAAAACTACAGAGTATTCATAATACCCCTACACCGCAACACACTAAATACAAAGGTATAGAATATGAAGAACACTGCACTACTACTTATCGACTTTCAAAATGACTATTTCCCTTCATACGAAGGTGCAAAATGGTCGCTGTCTGAAACAGAGAAAGCAGCCGAAAAAGGTGCACAGTTATTATCCGCTTTCAGAGACAAGCAACTTCCTGTGGTTCATGTACGTCATGAGTTTCCGACGAATGATGCTCCGTTCTTCTTGCCAGAATCAGACGGTGCTCAAATCCACAGCAGCGTGACTCCGCTAGAAGGCGAACCTGTTATCGTAAAGCATCAAATCAATAGCTTTAGGGACACCGAACTGAACAAAGTGCTAAAAGATCAAGGCATTGAGAAACTGATCATCGTTGGCGCAATGAGCCACATGTGTATCGATGCTGTGACTCGAGCGGCTACCGATTTAGGCTATGAATGCCACGTAGCGCATGATGCTTGCACTACCTTAGACATGGAATTCAACGGTATTAAGGTTCCAGCTGCGCATGTCCATGCCGCATTCATGGCAGCACTGAGCTTTGGCTACTGCAATGTCGCGACAGCCAGCGAACTTGAAAGCCAACTTTAGTCAGACTCAAAACCGTCCACATGGGCGGTTTTGTCTACATTCAAATCAGAATTAGCTTCCAAACAATTCTTTCAGGCGCAAAAAAGGCCCCTTTCGGAGCCTTCTTATTAGAGTCTGAGATCACTCAACTTGGACAATTGCTACTAAGCTTGAGCCACTTGACGTGCTGGGTGTTTAATAAACACAGCAACCACAGCCACGATTGCAAGAGCAAAACAGTAGTAAGAGTTAGCTACAATATCCAAAGGCGATAGGTTAAATACCGAACCTAACAGCAATACCTGCGCACCGTAAGGCAACACGCCTTGAATCACACAAGAGAAGATATCCAACAAGCTTGCAGAACGACGTGGAGACACATTGTTCTCTTCCGCCAATTGACGAGCCACACTACCAGACACAATAATCGCTACCGTGTTGTTTGCAGTACATAGGTTCACCATAGATACCAAGCCAGCAATGCCTAGCTCACTCGCACGACCATTCGCTTGCTTAGAGTGTGAAGAGCCAAACGCACGAATCACACCACTTACTAAGTTAGTCAGGAACGCCAATCCACCTTGACGACGCATTAGCTCACTCAAACCGCCAATTAGCATCGACAATAAGAAAATCTCCTGCATGTTGCCGAAGCCTGCATAGATATCTTGAGCGTAATCAGTCATACCGTAGTTCTCAACAGAACCTAGGCTCACGCCACCCGCCAGCAAGATACCAATCGCCAACACGACAAAGACATTCATGCCCGATACCGCAAGAATCAAGATAGTGATGTACGGAAGGACTTTTAGCCACTCGATTGGACCTGTTTCAGGAACCTGAGTTGCCGTGCTGTTGAAAGCAAAGATAACAATCGCGATAAGTGCAGCAGGAAGTGCAATGCGGATGTTCTCTTTAAACTTATCTCTCATCTCACAGCCTTGCGAGCGTGTCGCGGCAATCGTGGTATCAGAGATGATAGAAAGGTTGTCACCAAACATAGCGCCACTTAGCACTACGCCAGCGGTTAGAGGAATACTCATGCCAGCTGAGTCAGCAATGCCTAGTGCAACAGGAGCAACCGCAGCGATAGTACCCATAGAAGTACCCATTGCCGTCGCAATGAAAGCCGAAATAAGGAAGATACCCGGTAGGATCATGCTTGTCGGAATCGCAGATAGACCAAGATTTACCGTCGCATCAACACCACCAGAAGCCTTAGCAACCGCCGCGAAAGCACCTGCCAATAGGTAGATCATACACATTGCGATAATGTCTTTGTGACCTACTCCACTTAAGAACTGTTCGATAGCACGGTTCAATTTATCTTTGCTCAACAGCAGCGCCAACATCACAGCAGGTAGAGCCGCAATCGGAGCTGGAAGCTGATAGAAAGCAAAATCGACGCCTTGCAACGACAGGTAGGTACCTACGCCAATAAACAGCGCAAGGAACACAATCAGAGGGATAAGTGCCACTGCCGAAGGGGCAATTACCGCATTAGAATTTTTTGAATTGGACATGGAACGACAACACTATAGAACAGGAAGGAGAGCAGACTAATGTCACACTTAGGACTTGTCAACGTCTAGACGTCTAAACGCCCAATTTAATACAAAGTAATAAGCACACCATTGAACATCACATAATAGAAAAGGCTATTTACTCACCAGTAAATAGCCTTTTGAGAATAGATAGCGTTTACACAGAAACTCACTTTTGCTTATTTAGTGCGCTTACTAGTTTAGCTTTTTTGTTTGAACGTCACTTGGTATTCACCAATGCCTTCGTAGTGGAAAGTCGTCGGCTTATCGAAGCCGATCTCCACGATACCGCAGTAAGAGCCCGTGATAATGGCTTCACCCGCTTGGAAATCAACACCACGACGTGTCATGTAGTTAATCAGCCAGTAAATTGGGCTTGGTGGCAGTGTATTCGGGTGCTTACCGTCGAATGCTTGAACTTGCTCGCCTTGAGTCACTTCAATACTGATCTCTGCAGAAGTGAACGCTTTTTCGCGATCAATCTCAGAGCCAATAAATAGACCTTGGTTTACTAGGCCATCGGCCAGCTTTTCATAGAACTCAGCGCCGCTGTCATCCGCAAAACGAGACTGCATTAACTCAAGTGCCATGTGGCAAGAACCAATCGCTTCGTTGATTTGCTCTTCGCTGTAGCCTTCTTGGCTTGCAGGCAGGCTCTTAGCAAGCGTAAATGCGATTTCAGGCTCAACGCGTACTACGCCGTTATCAGCAAACAGTTCACAAACTTCGCCTTGTTGAACGCTGCCCGAGAAGATTGGCGCAACAACAAACTTGTCTTCAGCCAGAGGAAGTAAGCACTTCCAACCGCCGACTTTATCGCTTTTCAAATCGATCATTGAAGATTGGATCTTTAGCGCATCTTCCAAGTTATTCGGACGGTACTGTTCGTCCAATCTTGGTGCTTTGGTGCCAGCAACACGACGACTCAACAGTTCTTCAGCTGCTTGTTTAAATACATTTGTCATATAATACCACCTTTAGTTTTATGACCAGTATAATATCGGATTTCTTAAAGCTTGAATAGACAATTCAACAACGGTGCTACACCGAAAATTCAGCCATCAATTTTCGCATATTCTAGACGCAAACAACTGAAACTATTTTGATTTAAATGTAAAAAAGCCAGTAATTTGATTACTGACTTTTCGATGTATTACTGATGTTCAGGCTTTACTGCCCTTTCAACGTCTTCTTCAAATTCTGCATGAAGTTTCTGAAGTGAGGCATGAAATCAACAAACAGAGGGTGTTTTCTATTTTGCATCATCAATGGGCCTAACAAGCGAATGCTCACTCCTAGTCGCGCTGCTGATTGCTCGTCTAAGCCGCTGTCATGTTTGATCTTCTCAACAATCGCGAACATATCTTCTCTGTCTTCAATTTCAAACTGCATGGTTTGAAGTTCACGATCTTCTTTGATGTTCACTTCTTCGATAGTGATACGGTAGTTATTGTGTTTGCCTGTGAATGCTTTCATGTGGACCTCCTAAAATGCTTAAAAAGTGTTTTGGTTAGCTCTTCATGAATCGTTCGAGCTTAGGTTTAACCGTCATCGACATCACGACCATGATCGCAAGGCCAATGGGAAGTGCGGCAATAAATCCATTAAACCATCCACTGGTAAACGCCGATGTATCCGAAAATCCAATGTTATTTGCCGCTGTTACAAATGCCATCATGGACTCCATTATGAATGCCATGATCAGTCCTACGATCAGGTTGCGAACTTTCTCGCTATAAGTTGTGAACACTCTAGCAACGGCTTTGGTGACTAAAGCCATCATCACCGTGCCCATTGGCATCATGATCACGACAACAAGGGCTAACGAAGAAAGCCAGTTGCCAATAAATTCCTCGCCGAATCCGACATTCATGTAAGTCATCACAGCCGTTAAACTGCCGCCAATCGTCAGCATTAAGCTCATCATGACCAAAACTTTGTATAAAACCGGTGTGCCTTTTTGCTCAGGAAGAGTTGGCGTTAGAGTTGCTTGAATCGTCATATCTATTTCCTGTCTTGAATTTACGAACAATTAAGTTGATAATGTCAACTATAAATACAGTGGTTGATAATGTCAACTATGTTTCTAAGGATAGTTTATGTCTGATAACACATCGCTAGAATCAATCTTTCGTCTAGTGCACTCTTTGAAACGTCAAATGAGCGAACAGATTGAGAGCTTAGACTCAGAGATCGCACCTATGAACATTCGTGTCATGAAGATCATTACTAAGAAGTCTCCATGTACCGCTATCGATATCGCACACTTCCTAGATCGTGATAAAGCACAGGTCACTCGGCTCATTAATGCCTTGATCAATCAGGAACTTGTGAAGAAGTCTCCGAACCCGGAAGACAAGCGCAGCCAGTTATTGGTTCTGACTGATAAGGGTCAAGAGATCATGAGTAAGGTCTCGGATATCGATCGAGACATGCTGAAGAGAATGACCAAAGGCATGGCCGAAGACGAGTTAGAACAATTCAGAAAAATTGCGAAGAAAATGGCGCAGAACTTAGAAAGCTGATCTTAAAAATAAAACTAAAAAACGCCACCGAATCGTAAGATCGGTGGCGTTTCGTGTATAAGTTGGGTTGTACAGCTTAGTGGTTTAGCTATGTCTATTTGGATGACAGCTCTAATTCGATGCTAGTTTCCACCATGCCTGAACAGGTACAGGCTCTGAGATCACCAAACGTTCACCCATCACCGGGCTTACCATTTGTACATCTCGCTCTTTGCTTATCGCCAGTGCTTGTTCCATTGGGTCTTGCCAATCATGCATAGAAAGGTCGAAGGTACTGTTGTGGATTGGCATCATCACCTTACCTTGCAGATCAATGTGTGCCTGAACACTCTGTTCTGGGAACATATGAATATCCGCCCAAAGTGAGTTATACGCACCCGTTTCAACCATGGTTAAATCAAACGGCCCAAAACGGTCGCCAATCTCTTTAAAGCCATTGAAGTAACCAGAATCACCGCTAAAGAAGACTTTCTTGTCTGAAGCGTTAATAACCCAACTGCCCCACAGTGTTTGGTCACGATCAAGCAAGCCACGACCAGAGAAATGCTGTGTCGGTGTCAACGTGAACTCAATGTCTGAGGCCGTTGCCGATTCCCACCAGTTCAATTCGATGATCTTCTCTTTATCCACGCCCCACTTTTCCAACAGTGCGCCCACTCTTAATGGCACTAAGAACGTCCCTACTTTGTCGGCTAATACCTTCACGGCACCTTTGTCTAAATGGTCGTAGTGATCATGGCTGATCACTACCACATCGATGTCAGGTAGATCTTGCAGTGAGATTGGGGTTGGGTGAAAGCGCTTTGGCCCCATCCATTGCACTGGTGATGCTCGATCACTGAACACAGGGTCAGTCATCACTAGCTTGCCATCTAGCTTCATCATCACGCTTGAGTGACCTAAGCGGTAAGCAACGTCGTCTTGTTCTTCGATCAATTGCTCAGCTGTCATTGGAATCAAAGGCAATGCAGCGCGCGGCACTGGCTCGTTTCTTTCCACAGTCACGTATGCTTTCAAGATTGAAAAAATATCAGACATACCCGATTTGTATTCCAACTCACTGTTAGCAAACTTCTTTGGAAGCTTATCTAGATTGTCGTTTGATTGTGAACCTGTGCTTACGATAGCGACCACGGCAAGTACTCCTAAAATCGGTAATAGATATTTTTTCATTGGTATCTCTTCAACCGTTGGGAAAGACCCAACCCAAAAACTACACTGACTAGTTTACATACCAAAACCAAAAAGTAAACCACAGAGTGTAATTTTTAATTTATCTAGACGTAAGCGTGTCAAAATCGATTTTGGAAAAACCAACTTTGGCAACGAGTTAACTTAGTTATTTAGCTAGTCAGAATGGTTAATCAGCAGACCATACATTCTTGAAGTCTGGCCATCCCCAGTTGGTGATGGCTACGTTTTTAAGAATCCCTTGGAAACGAACGGTCTGTAAGTGATGGAACATAGGCACTAACCAATAATCTGAGATCAGAGTAGACGCGATAGGTTCTAGCTCTGCCAAGTAATTAGGCAGTTCCACGGATGCTTTATGACTATCCAAGCGCTGCTTGAGCCAATCGCTGTTCATCTCTCCGAGCGCGGAATGCAATACAGGGTCATTCATCAACCACGAGAACAGCGAAGATGGCGCATTATCATCGAGATTCAGGTTACACAATACCAAATCTTCTTTTAAATCGCCCCGCTGAGAAAGCAGCGCCAACTCTCGAAAACTGTAGGTGTTCACCTCAACTTCCACACCATATCGTTTGAGTATATCGGATACGCAAATCGCACATCGATACAACGCATAATAGTCGTAAACCGCAATACTCATCTTTTCCGGCAGTTGTGCCTCTTTCGAAGGCGTTCGATACAATTTCTGCCAACTTGGCAATATGTTCTGAGCCAAAGAGACACTGAATAATCCTTGGTTTTGCTCCAGTTTCGCCAAAATAGCCTGAGGGTTTGCAAGGGCTGATAGGTACTTACGTTGCTCGTCGCTTAACGGATTCACTGCTGAGTTTTGATTGAACAGAACAAACAAACAACCATCTTCGATTCGACTACGAAGCCCGTCAGTTTCAGCCGAGACTAGCTCAGTGTCGCTTTTCCCTAATTGGTGAAAACAGGCGGAGTCTTCATAAGGTGACACCTGCATCTGGCTATCATCGAATCGAGCACTACCTGTCATCGACTCTTCAAACTGCCAAATAGTCACTTCATCGGTTAAAGAGCGACACCCGTAAAAGTGTTCGAATGCCGAGAGCTTGATGCGCTCACTATTGGTTTCAACCACTCTGAAAGGGCCAGTACCGATCACAGCATGAGACATTGAGCTCAATGGTAATGGTTCACGCATCACTTGCTCGGCGGGTTGAATCGAATACTTAACACCAGCAAGCAACCCCGCAAAACCTGTGTCCGCTTGGGTTAATTTAAAACTGATCCTTAATGGCTGCTCACTGTAGATGGAAGCGACATGATCTAACTCAGCTTGATAGAAAGGCAGAGCTTGTAGAGCAGTAAACAAAGCAACCAGCTGCTTGGCATCTACTGGCTGCCCATCATGAAAAGTCAGACCGGGGCGCAGATAGAAAGTCCAAACCAGTTGCTCTGTGTCATATTCCCAATGGTGAGCTAATTCAGGCTTTAACTCACCTTTACCATTACACGTCACTAGGCAGCTAAAAACCTGTCTTATCAAAAATCGTTCGCTACTGCGGTGTATATGGTGCGGAAACAAATCCTCAAACTTACGCTTATAGGTTAATTGAACGTGCAGCAGCCCTTCACGCATGGTCGCGCCGGAAGTTTCTTGCAGTAAAGAACCAAACACAGCGCGGTCATTATCCAATATGGAAAGTGCTTTTTCGTACTTGCCCTGCTCTATCAGTTTACTTGCAACATGCTGCGCCAACTCTGAATTGCTAAAACGCAGTGTTAAGTTAGAGCGTTGATTCCTGCCAACTTTTGGCTCCCACACCACCCATTCAGCTTGATGCATCTTACCAAGTAAGGTTCGAGCGTGACGCAAGCTTGTAAACAGCATATCCGCTACTTCGGCTAGGGTGACTGAATGAGAAATGTTTGGCTCGAACGACTCTAGCCGCGTGTAGTAACGCATCATGTTTAGATTAGACAAATAATGAACCTTTTAAAGATAGCTCTTCCTAATTAAGCCCATTATAAAACACATTCATCAAAAAGTAGTGTAATGCGACCAAAACAGGAACAACCAATAAAAATAACATCTGTTTTTTAGTTCCTCTTAATTATCCATAATGAACGGGTCAGCAACAAACCATAGGTTGTAAATAAAGCCTAACCAGAGAGAGTAATGACCATGAGAAAATACTATCTTAACAAGCTAAAAAGCACCTGCAGTAAGCTCGAAAGAGAAGCACTACGAACACTTTTAGATCTATGTAACTGGCGTTATTAGTACACTTTTTAGCACCGAGTAAACGCGAGTTGGGTACAACCTAATATGCTCCTACCCCCAATATGAGTTAGGTCTCAACTCGCTTTTCCATTCCAATTCCCCTCTCAAGCCTGCTGTACCAATAGCTCACACAATCGATAAATTTCCGTTGTCGACTCGACAAATTTAATTCGTTTTCTTAGTTGAACGAAAAGCCTTAAGGTTCGCCCCGAAGCAAGCAAGGAGCCTCAGAAAAAACTGAAAGCTCAGCTAACAACTAATTTATTTGCAGTTACCAATCAGGTATTAACTAAGGAAACGCCATGCGTATCGCAATTCTTTCTCGCAACGAAAATCTATACTCTACCGCTCGTCTAAAGCAGGCTGGAGAAGCACGTGGTCATCAGGTCGATGTTATCGACACGTTGCACTGTGATATAGATATCGCGAGTAACAATCCGAAGATTCGCTACATGGGTGAAGAGCTACCTCAATACGATGCTGTTATTCCACGTATTGGCGCTTCCATTACCTTTTACGGAACTGCGGTTGTTCGCCAATTCGAAATGATGGGCACTTTTTGTATCAATGAGTCAGTAGCAATCAGTCGCTCTCGCGACAAACTGCGCTCACTACAACTGTTGTCTCGTAAAGGTATTGGCTTACCAAAAACAGGTTTCGCTAGCCGCCCAGACAAAATTCAAGACCTGATCAAAAACGTAGGTGGCGCGCCACTTGTGATCAAGCTACTTGAAGGTACTCAAGGTATCGGTGTAGTTTTAGCTGAAACAAACAAAGCAGCAGAAAGCGTTATCGAAGCGTTCATGGGCCTAAAAGCGAACATCTTGGTTCAAGAGTTCATTGAAGAAGCAAATGGCGCAGACATCCGTTGTTTTGTTGTTGGCAACAAAGTAATTGCTGCAATGAAGCGTCAAGCTGGTGAAGGTGAATTCCGCTCTAACCTGCACCGTGGCGGCACTGCTCAGCTGGTTAAACTAACCAAAGAAGAGCGCGCAACAGCAATCAATGCAGCGAAAATCATGGGATTAAACCTATGTGGTGTAGATATTCTACAATCTAAGAACGGCCCAGTGGTAATGGAAGTAAACTCTTCTCCAGGCCTAGAAGGCATCGAGAAAGCAACGGGTAAAGATGTAGCAGACATGATTTTCGAATTCATCGAGAAGAATGCAAAACCAAACGCTAACCGTACTCGTGGCAAGGGCTGATTGAATACCGATAACTCATGATTGGAAAGAAAATGAACAATAAAATGATCATAGGGAATACCGAAGCACTTTGCTTACCAGAGTTAGGGATAACTGGACTACATACACGTGTTGATACAGGGGCTAAAACCTCTTCTCTACACGTAGACAATCTACTATGTGTTAAATCAAATGGTGAGAAATTCGTAGAGTTCGACCTTCACCCAGACGTTTATCACCTAGAAGAGACGGTGCGCTGCAAGGCGAAACTGAAAACAAGTAAGAAAATTAAATCATCTAACGGCGAAGTTGAACACCGTTGCGTGATTGAAACCATGCTAAGAATCGGTGGCCAACAATGGCCGATCGATATCACGCTAAGCAACCGTCAAGACATGACTTACATGATGTTGCTTGGACGTCAAGGCATGAGTGACAAAGTGATTGTTGACCCTGCGGGTGAATTCCTGCTGACTCACTAATCCGAGTCATCGTAACCGCTCCACAGGTTATAACTAAAGCTACTCACAACGATATAAGGCCAGTCTCATGACTGGCCTTATTGCTATCTATTTTTCTATTTCTACTTTCAGCTCTGAATACACGACTTTGCATTCAGACTTCTGATCTATTTCTTCGATTTACCATGAGATTGAAAACCAAATCGCCCAATCGATAAAAGTAATTTCTTGGTTTTGATTTTCGTCACTCGCCAATGTGTAACAGGCCTTCTTGGGGCACTCATCAGCAGGTGTTCAAAAGCCTTCTGACTGAAATCGACTTGCCCACCATGCGCCACCAGCAAGGTATCGAGCTGCATGTCATAAATGCGCGATACAGACGCTCGATACTTATTAGGGTGAAAGATAGGAAACGGCGGAATCAGCTTCTTCTTAACCTCGACCATTAAATCGGCAACATAAGCCACGCTGTGTGATGGGCAATAGACCGAGAGATCACGGTCGGTATGGCCCGGTGTTTCAAGAACCAACCAATCATCAAACCCTGGAATACTATCCCCATCAGACAGCTTGTAGTCCGGCTTTAACTTTCTTGAATACCATAGGTTTGCTTTAGGCTTGCCTAAGCGGTTCGCCATCCACCTAGCAAGCGCTAAGTCGGTCAGGTGCATCAAAATGCCATCGATGCCGTGATACCAATCTTTGTCTCTGTTTGCTGCCACCAAATGACAATTAGTCAGCTTTCTGAGCGTATGCGCTGCCCCTGCATGATCGGGATGCATGTGCGTAACCACAACCGTATGTAAATCAGCAAAATCACGCATAAGCTCGGTTTCAATGAAATCCTTCAAATGCGGGATGTCGGCTCGACACGCACCATCAAGTAACAACAACCTGTCAGGGTACTCTACGAGATACATGTCTTGGATATAGCCTTTGATGGTATGAAGTTGCAAAACCGTATTCCTATTCGTTATTCCTGCCGTTCAGAACAAATTAACAGTTCAGCAACAAGTGGTCTAACCAGAATATAGCAAAGATCAACGAAATGTGGTTTTGTGAGTTCAAAATTACTAACACTGATAACAAAAAATGAACCTGTTACTCGAAAAAGGTAATCACAACATTACAACCCCTTCATCATTATGATTTTTAAGAACTAAATTCAATTTAACTGATTATCAATACGCATTGATATGAATAGGTTGAAGCTAATTATCAAATTTCTTTTGAAAGTGTAACAAATACAAGGCTGTTGATGATTGTTAACCCATTGGTAACATTTGCGTAAATTATCAAGGGAAAGAAAATGAAAAAATCAATAATCTACACCGTACTAGCGAGCGCAATTTTGTCTACTTATGCACATGCAGAGGCAAAGATCACTCCAAAACAAGCTACCGTGGTCGCGACCATGACTGAACGCCCAGGTAACCCTTCGGTTACACCAGATGGGCGTTTATTGTTAAGCGTTCATCCGCTCGATCATCCAACGACTAAAGTCATCGAGTTAAGCGTGGCTGGAAATCAAACGCCATACCCGACGATGAAATATGCACAAGGTGAAAACTCTCAATTTAAGGCTGTCATTGCCATTCGTACCGATGATAACGGAATCGCGTGGATTCTCGATCTGGCAACTCATACAATAACGGGCTGGGATACTCGCAATGAAGCATTAGTAAAAACGATAAAAATACCCGCCTCTGTTCTAAAACCGACAAGCTTCCTACAAGACTTTGCTCTAGACCAAAAAAGACAACGTATTATCATTGCTGATATGACCCAGAACGATCTAAAAAGTGAAGCCATTCCAGCCTTTGTAACGGTTGACCTAAAGACGGGAGAAGCGGTTCGAGTGGCAGAAAACCACCCATCTATGAAGGCCGACAGTAAAACTGGTTTTGCGTTAAACCCAATCACGATCGATCCATCTTACGAATGGGTCTATTTCGGAGCTGTCAACGGACGCACTATTTATCGAGTGAAAGCGAGTGAGTTCGATAACGATGGAAAGACTGTCGCAGACAATATTAAAAGATACGCAGACAAACCTTATTCAGATGGTATTACTGTAGACAGTGCTCAGAACGTTTATGTTACGGATATTGAGAACAATGCAATTGGTGTGTCCACACCAAAAGGGTACCGAATTATTGCGACGCTGTCAGAGAACCAAACTTGGCCTGATGGCATGTCATTTGGTCCTGATGGTTATGTTTATGTAACTGTCAATCAGCTGAACCGAACCGCAGCTTTAAATAACGGCAAAGATACTGGCATCAGACCATTCGAAGTCGTAAAAATCAAAGCACTGGCGACAGGAACGACCGGCCGATAATCAAACGAAAGTGAGCCTTTTATACTGGCTCACTTTCGTTTCTGAAGAGCCCCTTCCCTATTTCTACGAGCAAACGAAAGACATTTATCGTAACGACAAAACATGTGATTTGGTGACCTAAGTTATTCGGACTATATATGCGCCTCTAATTTATTGTCTGAGTGCTATACATGAACCAATTGATCGATGCTCTTTCTACCCAAGGTTACTTTGTTTGGGATGACTTCTTAACTCACGAAGAAGTGGTGGCATTGAGGGATTGCATTCCAGAGAACTGGAAAAAGGCTAGGATCGGCCGTAACGATGACGTAGCACGAGAAGCAACGATTCGTAGTGACAAAATTCAGTGGGTACGCCGTGATATGGGCGAACCAGCATCTCTGTTCCTAGACAAAATGGAACAAATTCGTTTAGAGGCAAACCAAGCGTTCTTTTTAGGTCTGTTCGAATACGAAGCGCACTTTGCTAAATACGAAAAAGGTGACTTTTACCAGAAGCACTTAGACTGCTTCAAAGGCAACGAAAACCGCCGCCTGACCACAGTATTCTACATGAATGACGAATGGTCTGAGGAAGACGCAGGGGAGCTCGTGGTTTACGATTTAAAAGACAATCACATCGCGACCATTCCACCAAAGGGTGGTCGACTGTTGGTATTCTTGTCTGAACAGTTCCCACACGAGGTACTGCCAACCAACACAGAGCGATTCAGTATTGCAGGTTGGTTCCGTATTAACGGCGTGAAAGACAACCAACTCGATATCGCACACTAGAACAAAGCCGATTATAACAAGCTCTAGCTTATTCAAAGCCTCTCCTTCGAGAGGCTTTTTTATGGAACAAATATTGAGCGAGTATTGAACAACATACCTCTTAAAAACCGCACGCAATAAATATTAAAACCATCAATAACTTTTCTCTTAAATGAAATCGAAATGAATCTTTCATATCAGTGAAACGGTTTAGCCACTTAAGTGAAATACGCCCTGTTCAAGATAGCTTCAAACGACACCCCTACCGTCTCGTTAACACTCTAATCCAATACCTCGACATCGATTTCATCCAAAAGGAAACGAAGATGAATAAGCTAATTTTGGCAGGCGTTCTTTCTGCGACAGCGGCAATGCCAGCGTTCGCAACGACTCAAGTCACTTGGTGGCACGCAATGGGCGGCCAGCTTGGAGAAACAGTAAACAAAATTGCGACCGACTTTAATGCGTCACAAGATGATTACGAGATCACGCCAATCTACAAAGGTTCATACACAGAGACCTTAACAGCCGGTATCGCGGCATACCGAGCAGGTGAAGCACCCAATATTCTGCAAGTCTTCGATGCAGGCGCAGCAACCATCATGAACGCGAAAGACGTCGCGAAACCGGTACAGGATATTCTGGTTGAGTCGGGTTACAACTTTAATTCAAACGACTACCTAGCGGGCGTTCGTAACTTCTATGCCGACAACCAAGGCAAGATGGTTGGTATGCCTTTCAACAGTTCGACACCGGTTCTTTACTACAACAAAGATCTTCTCGCGGAAGTGGGTGCAGACGCGCCTAAAACTTATGAAGAACTAGAAGTGGTCGCTAAGAAACTGAAGGCTGAAGGACACATCGCGTTTTCTCAATCTCTGACGCCGTGGATCATGTTCGAGAACTTTAAGTCTCGCCACAACCTGCCAGTCGCAGATCAACACAACGGCTACGATGGCTTGTCCACTAAGATCATGTTCAACACCAAAGACATGATGATGCACGTTAGCAAGATGAAAGAGTGGTCAGATCTAGGTTACTACAAGTATTACGGCAGCGACTGGGATGCAAACCAAACCCCTTTCGAGCGCCAAGAAGTGGCGATGTGGATGGGTTCTTCAGGCTCATTCGGTGGCTTACGTAACCGCGTACCTTTCGAACTCGGCACCACATACCTTCCATACTGGAAATCGGTTAACCCAGACGCAGGCTTAACCTTCATTGGCGGCGCAGCTCTGTTTGCACTCAATGGCCATGACCAACAACAAGACAAAGGTGTCGCAGCGTTCTTTGATTACCTGACTAAGCCTGAAACTCAAGTCTACTGGCACAAAACCACTGGTTATGTACCTGTAACAACGGCTGCCTATGAGCTAGCGAAAGAGTCTGGCTACTACAACGAACAACCAGATGCAGAAGTGGGCGTTAAGCAGCTAAGCCTAAAATCGGGCGAATGGACTAAGGGCTACCGCTTAGGTTACTACCCTCAAATTCGTGAAGTGATGCATCGTGAGTTCGACAATATCTTCGCTGACCGCTCTAGCGTCGAGAATAGCCTAGATAAAGTCGAAGATGAGAGCAGCAAACTGCTGAAACGCTTCGCTCGTACGATGAACTAATTTGGCTTTTTAACCAAAGTAGATTACTGAGCTAAAGGCTTAACAAACCAAAGCCGTTCATTGCTCCTCACCACTTGTCACTGCGTCATTAAAAACGTAATGGCAAGGAGTGAGGAGATTCTTCACTAGCGCCATTTCTTGCTCCAAAAACTACAACTCAACTGGATGCATTCCTTTGCTATAGCGCTAGTGCTCACCGTAACTAACAGTGATAACAGTCACTAATTTTTGGGGATTACCCTGTGGAACGACGTCAGCAATTCTTTCACTCTCCGCTGCCTTACCTATTTTTGGCGCCTCAGATACTCATCATTGCGGTTTTCTTTATCTACCCAGCGGCAAAGGCAGTTTACCTGTCCTTCATGCTAGAAGACCCTTGGGGCACCTCATCGATATTCGTGTGGTTCGAAAACTATCAAATGCTGTTCGAATCGAGCGAGTATTTGAACTCGATTGGCTTCACATTAATGTTCGCAATCGTGGTCTCTTTCTTATCGCTTGCCTTAGCGCTGCTGCTCGCGGTTAAAGCCGACAACATCATTCACGGACAAGGCGCTTACAAGGTCACTCTTACTTGGGTTTACGCGGTTGCTCCTGCGATTGCAGGCGTAATCGGTGCTTTCTTGTTTAACCCACACATTGGCGTGTTTACCGAGATATTTGCGGTTATAGGTTGGGACTTTAGCTTCCAAACCGACCCTGTGGATGCCACGTTTGCTCTGATTTTGGTTTCGGTGTGGAAACAGGTTTCGGTGAATTTCATCTACTTTCTAGCTGGACTTCAATCGATCTCTTACGCCGTAAAAGAAGCGGCAATGCTCGATTGTGTCAGCGACTCGAAACGTTTCTGGACCATCACTTTCCCACTACTCGCGCCAACTGGATTTTTCCTACTGGTCATCAACCTCACCTACTCGTTCTTTGAAACCTTTGGCGTAATCGACACCATGACCAATGGAGGCCCGGGGGGCGGCACAACGTCGTTGGTGTACAAGGTGTATCGAGATGGTTTTGTTGGCGCAGATTTAGGCGGCAGCTCCGCACAATCTGTTGTGCTGTTACTGCTGGTCCTCACTCTTACATTTATCCAGTTTCGCGTTGTTGAAAAGCGTGTCCATTACTAGCCCATCCCCGCTAGGATTTAACGCGACAGGAGTTATTTATGAAAAGTAATAAGGTCTATGACCACCTAATTCTAATTGCTGGGATGCTGTTCATGTTGGTCCCTATCTGGCTAATCTTCGCCAGCTCGACGCATAACCCGAACACCATTGTCAGCGAAGGCCTGCAATGGGTACCAGGCGATAACTTTACGGCCATTTATAGCGAAGCTTGGAACAAAAGCATGGGCTTCAGTGGCGAAGTCACCGCCAGCAAAATGATCGCCAACTCGATGATCATGGGGCTAGGTTTTGCGATCGGTAAGATCATCATTTCGATGATGGCTGCGTATGCTTTGGTCTACTTCAGACTGCCTTATGCTACAGCTTGGTTCTGGTTGATCTTCGTGACGCTTTTGCTGCCATTAGAAGTGCGCATCATCCCTTCCTATGAGGTTGTCGCTGGGCTTGGGCTGCTTAATAGCTACACAGGTTTAATTCTGCCTTTGATCGCCTCAGCCACCGCGACGTTCTTTTTTAGGCAGTTCTTCAAAACCATCCCCGATGAATTGTTAGAAGCCGCTCAGCTAGATAACGCAGGTCCATTTCGATTCTTTGTCGACATCTTATTGCCACTGTCTAAAACCATGATTGCCGCAATCTTCATCATCATGTTTGTGGTGGGTTGGAACCAATATCTGTGGCCAATCATGATGACCACGGACGAAGGCTACAACACCATCGTGATGGGCATCAAACAAGTACTCAACAACATCAATGAAACCAGTTTACCGCGCTACGACTATGTTTTTGCCATGGTGATTTTAGCTATGTTGCCACCCGTTTTAGTGGTGGTTGTATTTCAACGTTGGTTTGTAAAAGGGCTAGTAGAAAGTGAAAAATAATAACGACAAAAATCAAATGAACGATAACCGCATTCAATCACTCGCTGAGTACAAGATGTCTCACCTGCATTCTCACCAAGCTATCCACAAAAATACAGAGGACACCCCGATGCCAAAGTTAAAACAAACGTTAGGGCACACCCAAGCCACTCACAACCATACGCACAAAGCACCTACCATGTTAGGCATCAAAAACTTGGTAAAGACTTATGAGAACGGTCATCGTGCAGTGAAAGATGTCTCGCTTGATATCGAAAAGGGTGAATTTCTTGTGTTGGTTGGCCCATCGGGTTGCGGCAAGTCTTCTATCCTACGTTCAATAGCGGGGTTGGAAAGCATCTCTGGCGGTGAGATTCACTTGGGCGGCCGCCGTGTTGATAACGAAAAGCCAGCTCAACGAGATATCGCAATGGTCTTTCAAAATTACGCGCTCTACCCTCACATGACGGTGTATAAGAACCTCGCTTATGGCTTAAAGAACCGAGGTGTCAGTCAGCACCTTATTGAAGATAAAATTGAGAAAGTCGCCAAAACACTGAAGATCGAAGAATATCTAGACCGCAAGCCAGCCAAACTTTCTGGTGGTCAACGTCAACGTGTTGCTATGGGGCGAGCGATCGTTCGCGACCCACAGCTGTTCTTGTTTGACGAACCTTTGTCTAACCTAGATGCCTCATTGCGCGCTCACATGAGGTTAGAAATCAAAAAGCTACAACGCGAGCTAGGCGTAACCAGTGTTTACGTGACTCATGACCAAGTCGAAGCCATGACACTGGCAGATAGAATCGTGGTTCTCAACAAAGGTCAGATAGAACAAGTCGGCACACCAAGAGAAGTTTACCACCAGCCTGCCAGTACCTTTGTGGCAAGCTTTATTGGCAGCCCCGCGATGAACTTCCTAACTGCCACGCTCGATGATGGCTATCTTGAAATCGGTGATCAACAAATGTACCTGCCAGAGTACGCGCACGTTAAGAACGCGACTATCACGCTTGGCATTCGCCCTGAACACTCTGAGGTTTGTTCCGAATTAAAAATGAACACCTTGCCTCTCGAACTGCGTATCAGTGTGGTTGAGCCATTGGGGCCGAATCAATTGGTTCATGGCCTGGTGAACGACCAACCCTTTATCGCCGTCACGCCAGAAACGACACTATGCCAAGTACTGCCGCTCGGAGTAAGCATTAATAAATCCAACCTGCATATTTTTGACAGTCGTGGGAAGCGTATTCAGCCGAATAACTTTACTTCACAAGAGTCACGCGAAGAGACGACAAGCATAACGACGGCTCTCGCTTAATCGAGTACACTGATATTTAATGCGTTTTTACGGTGCGTCTTTAAGAAGGATTAATTATGTCGTCTATCATCGTAGGTCATCGGGGTGTAGCAGGTACTCACCCAGAAAATACCAAAGCAAGCATTGAACAAGCCGCTAAACTCGGCTTGAAATGGATTGAAGTAGATATTCAGCCAACTCAGGATGATCAACTTGTGGTTTGTCACGACCACACCCTTGAGCGTTGCAGCGATGGCAAGGGGCGTGTCGACGAACACACCCTTGCAGAACTGCGTCAGCTTGATTTTGGCAGTTGGAAGTCTGAGCAGTTCGCAGGTGAAAGAATATTAACGTTGGAAGAGTTGCTCGCGCTTGCTGAACAGCATGATCTCAGCGTGAATTTAGAGATCAAAGTCGACAGTCGACATCAAGCGCCTCATGTCGTTGATTTGCTGCATACCGAGTTGATTCGTTCAAATCTAGACACCGACAGAGTGCTGCTTTCAAGTTTCAGCCATCAAGTCGTTTCTGAAATGGCTCGTCACCTGCCGAGATACCGCGTAGGTGTGATCACAGAGCAACTGACTCAAGCCGACTTGATGTTGATTGACGAGGTTAAAGCGTTCAGCTGTCACATGAACTACGAGCATGTGAATCAGAGCGATCTTGATACACTCAGTGAAGCAAACATCCAAACATGGTGCTACACAGTAAACGATCCGTCTCACTTCAAATTCATCTCAAAAGTAGATGCCGTATTCACTGATTTTCCGAATCAATTTACCTCTATAAATTGACCAAACAAATACCGCAAAAACAACCCCGAGAGACTTTAAAATTAACTCTCGGGAAACCTTAAAATTAGGTAGCAAACACAAGTGAGTAGGAGTACATTCCGCTACTCACTTGGTTTCATTAGCTCGCTCTATTTAGACAGCTTCATTGGTTACTTAATTTATGGATCTCATTTTTAGTCCAACCTTCCCAATTTTGGGTGCAATCTTCATTTTCGCCGCTATTGTTCGTGGCTTCTCAGGTTTTGGTTTCACCTTAGTGGCATTGCCATTGAGTGCGTTATTCGTACCTGTTATTGAACTGGTTCCTGTTTTCATGCTGATCGACCTGTTAGGCAATATCCAATTGCTGCCGAAGGTTAAACATCACGTAAATTGGCGATGGGTTTCAAAGGTATTTATCCCTTGTTTGGCCTTCACGCCCATCGGCTTGCTGTTGCTTAAATCCGTTAGCCAAAACACGATCATCTTGATCATCAGTGCCTTCATTTTTGCGTCAGCAATCATGATCTACAAAGGGTTCCAATACAAAAGCGAACCTAGATTTGCTCCCTATATTCTAGGCAGTCTTGCGGGGGTTATGAATGGCGCAGCTTCAATGTCAGGCCCTCCGGTTGGCACGCATGCATTGGCAGGTCCTGTCGCACCACACATTGCCAGAGCCGGCCTGATTGCGTTCTTTGTACTAGCTGATTCCAGCGCCTTTGTTACGGCCTCTATCGCAGGGTTAGTCGATCGTGATGTGGTCTGGCTTACTCTAGCACTCTTACCAAGCAGCATGTTTGGCGGCTATGTCGGTTCAAAATTGTTTGAGAGGTTTGGTGGAGCGAAGTTTAAGCCAGTCACCATTGCATTGCTGATTGTGATTGCAATATTCAGTGCAGGTCGAGTCTTACTGTAACGGCTTTAGCGTTTAATTTTGGACGTTGCTTTTACGAATTGGTTTCGCGAATTGATTGCGCTAATTGACTGCGGAAAGTGATTAAGAAAACTGGGTACCAATGACTACCATTCGATATGGATAGGGGTACCCATTTTTACAAGTTGGAGAAACTCATCCATATCTTGATTGGTTAACGCGATACAGCCATCCGTCCAATCAAAACTTTGAATAAAGCTCGGCGAACGACGCTCGCCGTTTTTGATGCCATGGATTTTGATGTTTCCTCCAGGATCTACATCATTTTGCTCTGCCCATTGCATATCCGAAGGTTGCGGATAGTTAATATGTACTGAGCGATAAAAGTCCGACTCTTCCATCACATAATCGAGCTGGTATTCCCCTTCCGTCGTTCGGTTGTCCCCTTCAAAGCGTTTATGCCCTTTCGGTTGTTTGCCTAGCGCAATACGAAACTCCTGAATCACCTCTTCACCTTTTAGCAGATACATCCTACGTTTCGATTTATCGACTTTAACTAACGTAACCACTTGCGACAGCGAATCTATCTCAGATGCGCTATCCGGTACGTTGTAAAACTGTCGAGAGGAACTTTGAGGTGGACGTTTCGATGACCCTTGAGAAAACTGAGCTACCTTTTCATCAGGGCTACTGTTAAGAACATCATCCACAATAATCACATGCTCGGAGTTTGAGCTCGTGGAAGAGGTTGAGTTAGATGAAGACGTTGAGACACGTTGAGAATGAGCCGGTGCAGACTCGAATACGATGGTTTCGATAGCGGTCGCGTCAGAGACTATTTTCTCGACCACGACTTGCTCAGCATTCGCGTTCGAAGCCACAAACAGTAAACACAGTGATAAAGGCAGAAACAGACGCACCTTTAGATCTCCTCAAAACGCATGGACATGGTTCGTGACTGAGTTTCCATTCCTAACGACTCATAGAAACCCTGAGCTTGTTGGTTAAACTCCATTACCTCCAACCTAAGTTCTATCGCTCCTCTCGCCTGCGCCCATTGATTAAAAGACTTCATTAACGCTCGACCAGCACCTTTGCTCTGAACCTGATCGTTCACCACAATCGTATTGACCCTTGCCACCTTGTGCGGCTGAATAAAACTGACGCCTTTGTTCTGCGTTACCTTACCCGCTAAAAAGCCAACGACTTGCTTGTCGTCTACTGCAACCAAGAAAGCGCCAAGTGGGTCAAGCATCAAACCTAACCAATACTCTTCACTGTCGGCCAAGCCTTGTGACGCTGGTGCAAATACCATAGGCGCACCAAGATGATGTTGACGGTTTATCTGCTCAGAGAGCGCTAAGATCGCGTTAATATCAGTTACCTTGGCCGTCCGGATTTGCATATCATCACCTTGTTTGAATTCAATAGCACCTTAGCAAAAATGGCTTAGTTGTGCACCGTTACACTGGTCAACTCAGACGCTCTGTAAAGGCTGAACATTAATATTAGGCACTATGTTTAGGGAAATTGTTCCGTAAATCTCAGGCACATTGCCAGCCGTTGAGTGCTACTATCTCTGCAGAATCAATATACTAACGACGACTAACGACTGGATACCTATATGATTAAGTTTGCTGTAATTGGAACCAATTGGATTACACAAAAGTTTGTTCAAGCTGCGCACGAATCTCAATCGATGCAACTTGCTGCGGTTTACTCTCGAAATCTAGACAGCGCGGCACAGTTCGCCCAAGAATTTGACGTTGAAACCACGTATGACTCACTCGACGCATTGGCCAATGACAACACTGTAGAAGCCGTGTACATCGCTTCCCCTAACTCACTGCATTGCGAGCAATCTATCTTCATGATGGAACACGGCAAGCATGTTATCTGTGAAAAGCCGGTTGCATCAAATATTGATGAAGCAACACGCATGTTCGAAGTCGCTGAGAAAAACGGTGTGGTGCTGTTTGAGGCGTATAAATCTCAATTCCTACCGAACTTTAAGCAAGTTCAACTTGGGTTAGAAAAGATTGGCAAGGTACATAAAGCACACATCAACTACTGCCAGTATTCATCGCGCTACCAAAAATACCTAAACGGCGAGAACCCAAATACCTTCAACCCAGCTTTTTCTAACGGCTCATTGGTCGATATTGGCTTTTACTGTGTTGCCGCGACAGTCGCGCTATTTGGCAAACCTGAAAACGCACAGGCTTCTGCAAAGCTACTTGATTCAGGTGTCGATGCTCATGGCTGTGCGATCTTCCAATACCCTGAGTTTGATGTGACCCTTGCGCACTCCAAAGTCAGCGACTCTTATGCGCCAAGCGAGATCCAAGGTGAATTAGGGGCGATCATCATCGATCACATCGCTGAATGTACTGACGTTAAGATCCGCTACCGCGATGGCACGGTAGAAAACCTTACTCAAGCACAAAGCGAAAACTCCATGAGTTACGAAGCGCAGGCCTTTGCTAGCTGCATTGCTGGCGACAACGCAACACAAGCGCAGGCCCAACTGCGCGCTTTAACGGTTGCGAAGTTAATTACAGAGATGCGCCAACAAGTTGGTGTAGTGTATCCAGCGGATAAATAACGTCACAGCGTAAGTTAACAAACTGATTTTTAATACATAATTATTTATACATAACTGAATTTAATCTTTACGACAAATAACCGGATTAGTTGATTGAGGTCCCATCTGTTTAAATCCGCGTTCGATATCTATCGTATTTATTTAATTTATTGAAGGTGTGTAAAGTGTTTTCAGTTGATGATCGCGTTGTAGCAACAAAAGGTGTTGAACTAGGTGAAATGGTAGTAACTGGCCTAAGTGCTGGTGGCGGCTACGTTCACGTTACAACGGTAGAAGGCGCAATGACGCTTACTTACCCAGCGCAAGATCTTAAAAAAGCATAGTTTAACCACTCTGCCCTTTTAGTAGTCACTCTACTAAAGGTAACAAAATTGAGGCTTTGGCTGACTTCACTCTTCTGCATTAGAGTAAGCAGCCAGAGCCTTTTTTATGCCTGTAATTTACCCACTAGCTTTCTCATTCGCTTACTCGTTACAATAAAACCGCACTCAACTGACAATAGAATTAGGCAACGAGTTTCTACACTAAGTGCTTATTCCCATCGTTCTCTTGATATCCCCGAGCACTTAATCGCAGTGAATAGTTCTTGTTAACAAAGGCTTATTGTCTGCGAAAGTTTCTGGTACATTAGCATCATCTTATACTAAGAAAGACCCGAATGAGGGAAGCTATGAAGCTTTACATTTACGGCCACTGCCCTTTCTGTGCAAGAGTCTCCTACATTGCTCAATCGCTAGGCTTGAACATTGAGCTTGTTTCTGTCGATTATGATGATGCCCAAACCCTTATCGATCTGATCGGTAAAAAGATGGTGCCCGTCTTACAAAAAGACGATGGCTCTATCATGGCAGAGAGCCTAGATATCATCGCGTACTTCATGGACTTGAAATCAAGCGATGAGCAGCGTGTGCCATCTGAGCAAGTGACTGTGTTCCAAACTCGCGCATTCCCTCTTACTCAACAGATTGGACGCCCACGTTGGTGGAACCTCGACTTGGCTGAATATCGCTCTTCTGGAGCCAAAGAAGCTTGGCGTGCCAGTAAAGAGACCGAAGGTTTTAACTTTGAAGAACTGTTAGAAAAGACGCCTCAGTTCGTTCAACTGATTAACCCATTACTGAAAGATGCCGAACTCTTACTGGATCTAGAGAATGGTGAGTCATCACTGCCTCTAATCGATCAAGCGGTGTATTTCTCGATGCTTCGTGGCTTTTGCGTAGAACCAAGCATCAGTTGGCCACCAGCACTTGAACGCTGGTTAGAAAAGAAAAGCGAAACGCTAAAGCTGTCTTTACTTCGCTAGAAAGCTATCTCGATTAAGAAAGCAAGCTCTGACTCGCAAGCGACTACAACGAGCACAAACAAAAAATCGAAGCTCTCAGGTGTAAACTGCGAGCTTCGATTTTCTTTTATCTGGCCATTCTATTTCTCTAAGGCTTTGTCTTACAGCAGACGCCTTCTCAAACCTGTTCGCTCCAAGATTCGTGTCGAAATTTCTTCAACCGATAGTGAAGAGGTGTTGATGTAAGGTATCGCTTCTCGACGGAACATCGCCTCTACCGTTTGCAATTCATACAAACATTGTGAGTCACTGGCGTATTCGCTGCCTGCTAAGCGGTTCTCACGAATTTCAGTGAGCCTTTCTGCATCAATGGTCAAACCAAACAGCTTATGTCGGTAAATCTCAAACTCTGGCAACAGCTTTAAGCGTGCCAAGTCATCGTGGATAAATGGGTAGTTTGCTACGCGTAAGCCAAACTGCATCGCCATATACAAACTTGTTGGTGTTTTGCCACTTCGAGAAACACCCAACAAGATGATGTCGGCTTCTTCCAGCCCTTTTAGCGTGATGCCATCATCATGCGCGAGCGTGTACTCAATCGCAGCAATACGGTCGAAATACTTCACCGAGTCCTTGTTTACACTGCGTGAGCGCTGCAACTTAGGAACAGGCGCCATCTGAATGTCATCCTGTACTTTCTGCACGATGCTCTCTAACACGTCATAACAGTGCGCGGGCGCTTCTAGCAATTTGGTTTTGATATCAGGTATCACAATCGAAAAGAACACTAGCGGTTCTAATCCGGTATCACGATACGAAATTTCAATCTCTTTTAATAAATCAGAAAGTTTGTCCTCACTTTCCACAAACGGAAAGGTTTTTTCATTGGCTTTAAAAGGGAATTGACCTAGAACAACATGCCCTAAAGTCTCACATGTTATGGCCGTTCCATCAGAAACATAGAATACATCACGACTTTGGATATCAATTTGCATTTTTTATTTAATGTTTAAAATTATTTTGAGTAGGATGGGAACCATAATATATATAACGAAACCCTGCTGACTATTACGTCCCCCACAGCTTTAAAAAATAATTTACATTTTTTTAAACTGACACGTAATCGTTTGCCTTTAAATCCCTACAATGCTTGCTATGTTTCTGGAGAAATAAATGCAAAATAATACCCTATGGTTCAATGGCCTATCCATGGAAGATGTCGACAAAGTCGGCGGTAAGAACGCCTCACTGGGCGAGATGGTTTCTAACCTGTCCAATGCTGGTGTTTCTGTACCTAATGGTTTTGCTACCACCTCTTATGCGTTTAACGACTTTCTTGATTACAAAGGTCTTGATGAGCGCATTCACCAACTACTTGATGAACTTGATGTTGAAGACGTTGACGCCCTGCGTAAGACAGGTGCAACGATTCGACAATGGGTTCTAGATGCACCCTTCCCAGAATCACTAGAGCAAGACATCCGTGAGAACTACCGTGAGCTAATTGAAGACAACGAAGAATTGTCTGTAGCGGTTCGTTCATCGGCAACCGCAGAAGATCTTCCAGATGCTTCTTTCGCAGGCCAGCAAGAAACCTTCCTTAACGTGAAAGGCATCGACGCGGTACTCGAAGCAACCAAGCACGTTTACGCGTCACTGTTTAACGACCGCGCTATCTCTTACCGTGTACACCAAGGCTTTGACCACCGTGGCATTTCATTGTCTGCGGGTATCCAGCGCATGGTTCGCTCAGACAAAGCCTCTTCAGGTGTGATGTTCACGCTTGATACTGAGTCTGGCTTCGACCAAGTGGTATTCATCACCTCTTCTTGGGGCTTGGGTGAAATGGTTGTACAGGGCGCAGTGAACCCAGACGAGTTCTACGTTCACAAGCCAATGTTAGAAGCGGGTCACTACCCAATCGTTAAAAAGACGTTTGGTTCTAAGTTGATCAAGATGATCTACTCGACCAATCAAGAAATCGGCAAGCAAGTCGATATCATCGACACCGACACTCAAGAGCGTAACAAGTTCTCACTCAACGATGAAGAGATCAAAGAGCTAGCAAAACAAGCGATGATCATCGAGAAGCACTACCAACGTCCAATGGACATTGAGTGGGCGAAAGATGGCATCGACGGCAAGCTTTACATCGTTCAGGCTCGCCCAGAAACCGTATGTTCTCAAAGCGATCAAAACGTTATCGAGCGTTACGAGCTAAACAATAAGGCGGATGTCTTGGTTGAAGGCCGCGCAATCGGTCAACGTATCGGTTCTGGCCCAGTTCGTTTGGTTGATTCACTAGACCAAATGTCACTGGTTCAAGAAGGCGACGTACTGGTAACAGACATGACAGACCCTGATTGGGAACCTGTTATGAAGAAAGCATCTGCGATTGTCACTAACCGTGGCGGCCGTACTTGTCACGCTGCGATCATTGCTCGTGAGCTAGGCATTCCAGCAATCGTTGGTTGTGGCAGCGCAACAAGCAGCCTAAACGATGGCGATACCGTGACAGTGTCATGTTCAGAAGGCGAAACAGGCTACGTTTACAACGGCGAACTCGACTTTGAAATCAAACGTTCTGAGGTTGATGAGCTACCAATGCTACCGACTAAAGTGATGATGAACGTGGGTAACCCAGATCGTGCCTTCGACTTTGCACAAATCCCGAACGAAGGTGTTGGCCTTGCTCGTCTAGAATTCATCATCAACAAGATGATCGGTATTCACCCTAAAGCGCTGCTTAACTTCGATGCACAAACGGATGAGCTAAAAGCGGAAATCAACGAACGTATTCGTGGCTACAAAGATCCTATCGATTTCTACGTAAGCAAATTAACAGAAGGCATCGCGACTATCGCTTCTGCATTCTGGCCTAAGCGTGTGATCGTACGTATGTCTGACTTTAAGTCGAACGAGTACAGCAACCTAGTCGGCGGTAAAACGTTTGAACCGCATGAAGAGAACCCAATGCTGGGCTTCCGTGGTGCATCTCGTTACATCTCACCAGTATTCGAAGACTGTTTCGAGCTAGAAACTCAAGCGATCAAACGCGTTCGCAACGAAATGGGCCTTAAGAACGTTGAAATCATGATCCCATTCGTTCGCACTCCAAGCGAAGCGGCATCGGTTATCGACATTCTGGCTAAATTCGACCTTCGCCGTGGCGACCAAGGTCTGAAAGTGATCATGATGTGTGAGCTACCATCGAACGCAATCTTGGCTGATGAGTTCTTGAAGTACTTCGATGGCTTCTCTATCGGCTCAAACGACATGACACAGCTGACGCTTGGCCTAGACCGAGATTCAGGTGACGTGGCACACCTATTCGATGAGCGTAACCCAGCCGTGAAAGCAATGCTGAAAATGGCGATCGATGCAGCAACCAAAGCGGGTAAATACGTGGGCATTTGTGGCCAAGGCCCATCTGACCATGACGACCTAGCAGAGTGGTTAATGGAGCAAGGCATCAGCTCTGTTTCACTAAACCCGGATACGGTTATCGATACGTGGTTGAAGCTAGGTAACGTTGCTAATAAATAAGTAACGTTTTACGCAGTACCTAAACGACAAAAGCCAGTCACATTGACTGGCTTTTTTAGGTTCTTTGCAAATTAGCTGGCTAGAGCGCTAGAAGTAGTATCTCACACCAACCCAAGCTTCGGTTTGCCAACCATTCGGCATTGACACACCTTTCACATCAACATCCGCTTTGGTAATGTCATAGCGCGTATTCAACCACCAAGTTCTTGCAGTGTTCATCGGCACATTTAACGATGTTTTAAATGAGAAGTTTTGCATGTCGATATCATCACCAGAAAGATCTTGCCACTCAGGAACCAAAGACACATAAGCGCCAGAGTCACCGAGATGCTTCGCGGTAATCAAACCAAGCGAGTATCCCGTTAAATCATCTTTAGATGAAGTGACGCCAGGGATCTCCATACTACCAGTCATCAGTCCTGCTCTTGGAAATACCAGGAATCCACCGGTATAAGCTGGATTAATCGCAACAACACCGCCAACCGACAATAAGTCATTTTTAATACTGTTGCGCGTATTAATATAATCTAATGAAAGACCCACTTTAGGCGTAGCTTTCGTCCCTGTTTCAAAGACGTGGAAGTACTGAATTCTAGAGTTGCTGTACTCTGTACCGAATTTGTCTGGATCGCGAAGCGCTGTGTTGCTTTCATCGACAAACGTCCCTTCGGCCAGTAGGGCAAACTGCTGACCGTTTTCTAAACCGCCAGAAACTTGCCCTTGAAATTGGATATCTGAACTACCATTCAGCATCAATGCAGCTTGAGTATAAACTTTAGTGACATCAGCAGGATCGATAACACGTTCGGAATCTGAATCGGCATGTGCAGGAAGGGCTAGACCTAAACTCAACGGGATTAATAGAGCAAACTTTTTCATTATATCTCTCGAAAGTCGTTTGCTTCCTCCTTGAAGCCTGGAACATCCTGTTAGGTAATAAATAGATTACTTGTCAGCAAGTAGTTTTGCTGCCGAACGCATTAGTGCAGGGCCTTTATTCTCACCAAAACCTGAGTGGTATGGGTTGGTTGAGAACATCACACCCACAAAGTCACGCGCCGGATCGATGTAAATAAATTGGCCTAGGTTGCCGCTTTTCGACATCGCACCATCGTTGAAAATGAAATCAAACTGGTATGCGTTGTAGTCTGCTTTTTCGTTGTATGCGTGCAGTGAACTGCTCTCTTTGCTAGTACCTACGAATGCTTTTGGATCACCGCCGTTGCGGATACGATCAATCACAGCTTGTGACACCACTGGCTCATCAGCCACCGCTTTCCAGCTAGGTGTAAATAGTGTTCCCCAGCGAGCCATATCTTCTACCGTTGATGAAACCAAGCCAACCGCGATCGCCATGCCATCTGGCGTCAAGTTGAATTGCATTGGTTGACGTGCGTGCACTTTTGACCAAACACGATCTTCGAATACTTGAGTCCAAGTTTTGTTCTCAACGTTTTCAACTAACTTAGTCAGCACCATGGTGTTGATAGATGCGTAACGGAAATGGTCACCGGCTTTTTCACCTTCCAGTTTCTGTGCACCTTGAGCCACTTCCATCCAAGTTTCCATTTCACCCGTTTTTGCACGAGGTGAGTTAAACGATGCCGCAAAGAAACGCACCACATCAGAGTCTGGGTTCAAGATAGACTCTAATGTCTCTTCATTGTCTAGCGCGGTCGACATGTTCAGAACTTGGTGTACTGTGATGCCATCCCAGTTCGTTCCTTTCAATTCAGAAACATACTCAGCGATCTCTTTTTCAGGGTCGACTTTGCCCTCTTCCACTAACATTGCGATCACTGTGCCAACCGTCGTTTTTGCTGTAGATGCCCAAACGTGCGTATCTGTCGGCTTCATACCTGGGTAAGCTTCGTAAACGATCTCCCCTTTGTGAATCAACATAAAGCCTTGGGTACGGAACTGTTCATCCGCCAAGTACTCATCCATTGTCAACTGACCTTTGCTTTCAGTATCAACTTTCAGTGCAGCGAGTCGTGGGTCGATATTTTTGACTAAAGGCTTGTACTCTTCGTTTGGAGCCGCCAGTGCCGTTGGTAGAAACTCACTCATGTGCATGTTGTAGTAAACGCTGTGGTCGCCGCCCATCTGCCAATGAAAGTTATTGAATAACTCACGAGCTGAGTCAGTAAAACTTGGGGTAAATGCTGTGCTCGCCTCTTTCACGGTCAAGGTAACTTGAGCACCTTCAACTTTCAGAGCTTCTTCAACTGGGTTTGCTGCAAGAGCAAATGATGATGGGGTCGCTAACGATACTAGAACGGCAATGTGTTTAAGTTTCATAATTGTTCTCCTGTTTGGGTTAGGAAAAGTATAGGGAGATGCGCTACACTTAATTAGGTCACTTGATGACATTTAATGGTAGGCACAAAACAATGAAAGCATCATCGAACACCACCAGCATACTGCTCACTTCGACCAGTAACATTGCTCCATATATTCAGTATTGTGACAAACATAGACTGGATTGGCGCACCGTCGCCGTTGCGTGCGGTCTACCCATTGAACTGACCCAATCCAATCAATGGCTTCCTACACAAGACGTGATTCGCTTCATTCATGGCCTTGAGCGTAAGTTTGGCGATTCGATAGGGATTGAGGTTGGACGTAAGGCCTCTCTAGAGCAATTGTCACCTGAGCTAGACCGAAAAATTGAACAATGCACTTCTCTCGAGCAAGCGGTACGCTGCTTGATTACTGAAATATCGACCTTAAGTAATCACGTCACCATATGGACGGAAAAAAGCGATGGATTGTGGTGGCTTTGTCATCGAAGTTGCTATCACCCATCGACCTCAGGTTTTGAACAAGCAGAATGGTTTCGCGCCCTGACCGTGATTAGCCTATGCCGTAAGTTCATTGACAGTCGCTGGCAACCATCACACGCCAAGTTGGTCTCTAAGCACAACAGCGCACGTAAATTACCTAAGCATTTCTTTGATTCTGATATTCAGTTTGAAGAGCAATACGGTGCGTTCTCGATTCCGCTGCCCGATGATTATCGTGCCATTTCAGAACGAAATAGTACCCAAGATTGGCATCACGCTGTCGAGATATTAATAGACACCTATGCGACTCTACCTTGGTTCAATATTGAGTGGTTTGCGACCATGCTCGGCATGACAAAACGAACGCTGCAGAGAAACCTGAAGAGCAAAAACATTCTCTTTAAACAAGCCAAAGAACAAGTTCGGGAAGCTAAAGCAAAACAGCTACTTGAAGAGACCAACCTTTCTGTTCAAGACATCAGTTGGCAAGTGGGTTACAGCGACTTGAGTAATTTCAATCGTGCATTCAAAGGTTGGGTTGGAGTCACGCCACCAAGTTATCGGGATAAAGCGAAACATTAGAAATAGTCGAATGGAAAACCTTTAGACCCAATCCGCTAATATAAAACTCAGAAACAAGATACGACACCTTAAATTTCAATAAGCGAACGCATAAAGTTGCATTGCACAATGCTCACATACCGATGAAACTGTGCAAAGGTAATATCGATAGATTTAATGACATTTATTGGTATCGAGCTAACGTTACGTTATCCTTTACGCAATTCTTCATTGAGTGGATTGTCACTACGACAAACCTACCTTCAAGACTGATAAGAGTGTTATGAATTCTACGACCGCAACTCCCTCGCCTTCTCTTGGGCGACAACTCTATACAATGACATGGCCAATGCTGTTTGGGGTGCTCTCCCTGATGAGCTTCCAACTTGTAGACAGTGCTTTTATTGGCCAGTTAGGCGTACTGCCGCTCGCGGTTCAAGGCTTCACGCTACCAATTCAGATGATCATTATCGGGATTCAAGTCGGACTAGGCATCGCGACAACGGCTGTGATCGCGAGAGCTATTGGGGCTAACGAGATACGCTATGCCAAACAGCTCGGCGGATTAGTCGTTGCGATGGGCAGTGTGAGTGTCGCGCTGTTCTCGGTCATCATCTATCTGTTGCGTGGTCCTATTTTACAACTCCTCGATGCACCACCGACGGTACTGCCGATCATTGATTATTACTGGATCTATTGGCTGGTAAGCTCTTGGACAGGCGCACTGCTCTACTTTTTCTACAGTGTGTGTCGTGCCAATGGTAATACCATGCTGCCCGGTTCGATGATGATCGCGACCAGCATCATCAACTTGATATTGGACCCGATTTTCATATTCACGCTCGACATGGGCATCAACGGAGCCGCGATTGCGACCATCTTGGCGTTCGGTGCGGGTATCTTTATCGTTGCTCCTAAGGTAACTAAGAAGCATTGGATGACATTCGACTGGCACGATCTTGATATCGGCAAGAGTATTCGTTCTATAGGAAACATCATGGGGCCTGCGATGATCAGTCAGCTACTGCCACCAGTCTCTTCGATGCTCGCCACCAAACTGCTTGCAGGCTACGGCACAGCAGCCGTTGCAGCTTGGGCGCTAGGTTCACGTTTTGAGTTCTTTTCGATTGTTGCAGTGCTTGCTCTGACTATGTCGATGCCACCTATGATTGGCCGAATGTTGGGAGAAAAGAACCTAGGGAACATACGTAGTCTTGTGAAGATTGCCGTGATGTTTGTATTAGGATTCCAATTGGTGATCGCACTGGTAACTTGGGTGTTCTCTAGCGGGTTGGCAAATCTCATGACCAGCGAAGACGAAGTCTCGACCATTTTGAACTACCACTTACTTATCGTTCCTATCAGTTTAGGGCCGTTGGGTATCTGTATGCTGATGGTTTCTATCTCGAATGCGCTTGGTAAGTCTTATACTGCCTTAACGATATCAGCACTGCGCCTGTTCGCCTTCTTCTTGCCTTGCTTGTGGGTTGGTTCGCAGCTTGCTGGTATTGAAGGCCTGTTCTGGGGTGCCATGGTGGGTAATGTGCTTGCCGGTACATGTGCTTGGTTTATGTACCAACGCGCACTTGGGCAAGTCGAGGCTAAGCTTTCTAATTAATCAGTTAGCGAACTAAACGGCTTGCCAGCTAAACCGCTATAAAGTTATTAAACGAAAAAGCAGCCACTTAGGCTGCTTTTTTAGTTTCAGACTTAAAATATATTGGGGTTATACCAATTAAAGTAAAA
>NZ_JBFRST010000017.1:0-13007 GCF_041473705.1 Vibrio sp. 10N.222.55.B11 | reverse complement strand
GAGTGTCGCCTATCCGACAACTCTGAGTCAGCATGTCGTCGCGACTCTGTGATCGCGACTCATGGCGAGTTCCAATGATGTCTTTTGCAATTGGAAGCAGTTAGCTTTGTCGACAAGAGCTGATAACAAAGAGAGCCAAAGCTGACTAAATTGATTAACCAATAACTTTCAATGTTTTTGGTTATAGTATGTGTAATATAAATCCCAATAATACTTGAGTTATTTTAAATGAAACAAGAAGTACATAGGTTTGAGCTATCAATAAATAGCACTATCTCTGAAGTCTATGACCACTTTACTAAGGCAAATAACGACCAAAGCCTCGATAGAATGGTTGAAGGTCTTCAAAAAAAACTCAGGAAAATTACCTGCTCAGTGAGAGAGAGGGAATGTACTCTCATTAATGTGTACATTGCATACGGCAGAAGACAAGAGGACTTTGATGGTAAAGGGAAGACTTGTAAATCTTTTCCTACAAGGAGAATCGAAAGTATAATGAACACTCACTCTAACCTTTCTCCAGAAGACCTGCTAGGTAAGGCTTTACGATCTTTAGAGCATTGATCTGTAACTTTAACGCTTTCTAGATTAGCGCATGATAGCTAAAAATATGAGCAGAAAAATTAAGAGTAATTAAACACCATAGGTCAAGAAAATGAATCTATGAAAGAGGTCAATATGGCCTCTTTTTTGTATTGATTTTAAACATGATTAACTCGTTTATTGTCCAGAAGCGTTCTAGCGCTAATTTCCGTTAACTGTAATCTCGTCATTTTTAGCCTGTACTTGGGGGGTAAAGTACCCCTGTATAAGAGTAACTTGGCGTTAATGTAAAAACAGTGTGGTAAAATCTACACCCCAACTCCTTCCAATAGGGCGTTTTTCATCGATAATTTAGCCTCTTAGCGAAAGCAACAACTAATTGGAAAGTGTTCCATAAATGCCCCTGTATTTTCAATTATTCACCACACACCATTTAAATCGATTTCAATGTAAATGGTTGCTTGTAAGAATATAAAATGTTGTTGAGGTAGAAGTATAAATTTCACAAGTGCGATGTAATTGGATAGGGAATATCTTGAAAAAAAGTTAACGATTGGGTGAAATTTAATTGGGAACTATCGGATCTTATTTTATTGTGTTTAATCAATTTATTGGTAAGGGTCTGAGGAGGTTAAATAAATTATTTTTACGATCTATTGTTTTTTTAGAAAAGAATGCCGCTTCAGACGACATTCTTAACCTATTTATGTCTGTTAAATCGATAGATAATCAGTTAGCGGGACCATGAAAACAATAAGTTTCCTAATGGATCGATAATCTCAAAGTCATATTGAACGGGTTGTTCCAGTTCAGCCATAAGACTCTCACTGATACCAAAGCCATTTCGATAAGCTGAGCCTATTGTATTTATCACCCCTGTTCCAGTGTCTACGGGTAAAATATTTCCCCCTGATTTCGAAAAAACATTTCCATACATAGTAGACATGTATTGATAAGACCTTAAGAAAGAGGTGGTTCGATTGATATTAATTTCATAGTCTGGCCCATTTTTTCTTTTAAATGCCAAGCGACCAATTGAGCCTACGGGAATTGAAGTATTTAAGTGTGGGCCTTGAATCGAATGTATTTTAATCGTATCGACGATGTTAAAAAGGATGCCTGATAACTCTTGCCTATATTCTTTATCTAACAAAGCAAATTGATATTGGCCTACTGGGCCCTGAGTATTCATGAACAACTGATTACCGTTTAACATGATGGCATCATTCTCAGTAGGCTTATCGGCCTTAAGGCGAATATAAGGATTAATAATTATATTTTCACCTTTTTGATTCAGAGCACTTACCGTAATTGGAATACCCTTTGCTAGATAAGGTACATTTTCAAAAGACAGAGTTTGTCCATCTAATTCAATATTTTTCGCAAGAGTCATCCAATGATGATTTTGATTATAGACGTGGGTTTCTGATGTTTCGGTATTGCTGTAATCGACCTCAAGATTATAAGTTATCAGCTCCTCCCCTTGAAGTTGTTTGTGGAGGGTTAGGGTGGAGGGTTGGAAGCTTCCTAAAAACGTTAGGTTTCCCCGTGAATCTACAATTAGGTCTTCAGATCCCGAAACTGTGTACGGTCCCGTAAGCCAGTTTTTGCTATAATGGTTGAAAATGTTGTTCAGAAATGGAGAGACATTAACCTGCACCGATTGTTGGTTAAATTTATCATACACTATTCTATAGATTCCATTTTCTTCTGGATGAAGTAAGGAAGGCGTACCATAGTGGTCGACCACTTCATTTAACCCCATACTACTTATCGCCACAAAGTCTATTGCTTGATGGGGGGTGATATGATTTCGTTCGCGGCAATCAAACGTGAACAGTGATTCATGCGTTTGATTTTCGGGCACTCCATAAATTTTGTCATCAAAGAGGACCATCGCCGATGGATCAGAAAAACTCAAACTGCAGGTGGACCAAGCCTTTTTTCCGTCACTTCCAGGGACTTTTTCTCCTGTGGAATTAATGAATTGAACGCCTAGGTTACGGGCAGTTACATTAACGTCATTCAATAATAAATGTAAGGGCAAATCTTTATCCCTTTTAGTGTAGAGACTATCCGCTACATTAAGGTTTAAACGTAGATCTGTTTTATCTACATTCACTCTGTAATAATCGGGATGATGGGGGATGTACGAAGAAAGTTTATTTCCGTTAATTGAGACAGAGACTAAGAAGGTTTTTACCTCTTTGTTAGAAACTATGAGAAAACCGTCCTCAACTCTCCCAGCCTCGTCGAGGCCCACCTCGAGTTCGACTAAGGAGGTTACATCTATTCCATTGCTCGTTACAAGAAGACGATATGGAATATCTACATGAGCTTGTAATGCTTTTGGGAAGGCGGGAAGGTTGACTGTTATTCCGAACATAGTCACATAATCACTCAACGTTACTATTTCATAGTTTAAGCTGGCCTCTACTAAATTGGGGTGTTTGACCAAGATCTTATGTCGGCCTGTGTTCTTTGGATCAGACAGATACTCGTGGAGAGCGGCCAGAGATAGCTCTTTTCCATCAATTACATAGGTTAACAGCTCTGCTCTAACAGAGTGAATCTTCCCGTCCGCGTTAATATACGAAACCAAAGGGAGGACTTTTGCTCCAACAGGCAAGAAACGCTTTTGAGGATCCGTAATTAACCTGCTTCCCTTAATTTGTTCTTCTTTTATTTTAAAGTATTTCGCGTATTTTCGGCCGTTCGCTTGAATTTTAATTAAAAGGTTGCTGCCTTGAACATTTGCTTCGGTTGGGGTGATGAAGATATTGCCGACGGCATCACGTTGGATTAGTTTTTCATTTGTGGTCTCTAATTGCACATCGCTCTGTTTTAATGGGAAACGGCTAGACATCCCTAAGGCGTAACTATGTCCTACTTTAAGCACATCATCAGTCAACACGACTCCCGTGTATAAATCGATGAAAGTTAAGTTTAAAAATGCCGTCCCTAAGTCATTCGAATCAATTTTTAAGTAATATAAATCACCATTCCGTTTGTTCTTTAGCTTCACTTCACCATCTTTGAGCGCGACGATTTTCTTATCTTTGGTTAGTTTTATGAATTCTTTTCCTGACATTACCTCTAACTCTATGGCCTCGTTGCAGCACGCTGTTTGAGGTCTGCTCTTCACTATTTCTGAAAAATCAACCACTTCATGTGGTGAGAGGAGAAATTCTCCGGTAAATATCTTCTGCACCTCAGACCCTCCTTTCTCCTTACAACCGAGAAGAAGCAGCAGACCAAATAAAAAGAGTATTTTTAATTTCATAAGTATACAACCTAAATCTAAATATAAAGAAAGATAGTTATTAACCTAATAAATTGGTTTTTATACTTAATAATAATAATTAAGTATAAAATTTTTACAGATGTCTTAAGTGGAGCATATTCGAGCCTCCCACGTTTAGTAGACTCTTTTAGAATTCAGATAATAATTGTGATACTTCATGGCGTAAGTTTCGCCAATTTGGGCGTTTTAGTTTCTTAACCTTAATGTACCGCCGAGCAACGTCTTCATTCGATACATTAAGGTCTCTGAAAGAGAGCGTTATGGTAGCCGTATGAGTTGAACTGCACATTTGAGGCGAATAACTTCGTCTCACAAGCTCCATCATCAGATATTTAATTGATTCTTTGTCTCGACTATTTGAGCAAGTTAGGTAGAACTTCACCGTCGGATACACGGGATGAACTTAACTCAGCAGGAATGATTTCATGCGTGTTGTTATCTACCGTAAAATGGAACTTCCTCCAGACTCGGTGCTTCCCATCAGTACTATGCTTTTTAATTTTTCACTCGCCCTCACCGTAGACTTTTACCCTGTAGTCTCAATGGTTAAATGCTGGATTGTGCCTTTAGTTCTCTGATTTCAGAAACAAAGTCGATTGGCGCGATGGTACGTCCTAGAATCCTTTTATTTCTAGCCTGTATTTTGGGGGAGAAAGTGCCCCTGTATAAGAGTAACTTGGCGTTAATGTAAAAACAGTGTGGTCAAATCTACACCCCAACCCCTTCCAATAGGGGCGTTTTTCATCGATAATCCAAGCTCTTAGTGAAAACAAAAACCAACCGGATACTTTGTAAGAAGTGCCCCTGTATTTTCAATTATTCACCACACCCTAAGCGGTGAACAGTGCTTCATACGACTTCACGTCGCACGCCCCAAAGTTGCTTAGACCTTTTACTCATTCGCATCCTGTTTATTAGCTTTTGCCCTACTAAAAGTTATCCATTCTTCTAATGCTGTTCGTTGTGAATCCCCGTGTTGTATCACGGGGGTAAATTCTACGATCTCATAACACTTTATGAACAGTCTTTAGAACTCTTTAAAAAATTAAGACTAATCGTAATTAGATTTAACTAGCTGATTTTTTGAATTTATTCTGAGATATTTGTAAACATGATATTATTTTAATAATCAGGAAAGAATCCAAATACGTAGGAACAACAGTATGAATCCACTTTTTGTAAATGAAGATACCCGGAAGCTTTTGCATAGATTTTCTAATTCTTTAGAAGTGTTAAAAACCTCGAGCGATTTCCAAAAGGCTCGCAATGACTCAATTTTGGTAGTTTGTAAATCTATGATTAGTCGAGGCAAAGATTGGGATGAACGTTGTCAAATCAACATAAGTTATGTTGGTTCACACCTGATTCATAGTTTCGGTCAAGACTTACGTCAACAACATAATGATTATCTTGATGTTGTATTAGCTTTGATATTTCGTTTTTTAGTAGAGTTCCATATCAGTTCGAAGCGTGAAGGAAGCGTTGAACTAGATCGAGTTCGTAAGTTTTGCACTGAGAACGTTTCTTTATTCTCTCACGACGCTCAAGATGATATTAACTATGCAACTACAGAAATGCCAATCTCAATCGTTAAAGATCTCCTTAGCAACCCTACAATATCGAGCATACAGAACTTAGAAAGCACGCTTTCCAAGTTTGAAAGTATAAAAAATAAATGGGAAAGCGAACTGGACGTAAGGGAAGCTAAGGCGTCTAAACTCAAAGATTCATTCGATCACTATAAGAACGCTTTTAACTTTGTTGGCCTAAGCGAGGGATTTGACAAATTAGCAACACAAAAAAGAGAGGAAATGGATAAGGTACTATTTTGGTTACGAATAGCGGCCATTCTTATAGTTTTTCCGCTATTATCAGAAGTTGTTTACGTCTTAAGCCATGCGGGTGATATTGAAGTATTAACTAGCGTGATGTTGTTAGTTGCTTTTCCAACAATATCGCTTGTTGCAATCCTTGTTTATTATTTCAGAGTATTACTCTCCAACTATAAATCGGTTCAATCTCAGTTACTTCAGATAGAGCTTCGATTAACACTGTGTCGGTTTATTCATAACTACTCAGAATACGCTAATGATATGAAATCTAAAGATAACACTTCGTTAGAAAAATTTGAGAATATGATATTTTCTAGCATCACTCCAAATAGTGACAATATTCCTTCAACCTTTGACGGTATCGAGCAACTAAGCAAGCTTTTGAAAACAGTTAAACAGTAGATTGTTTGTCTCGTCCTAAAATACGTTGACGATTTTAGTTAGCCAGTAACGCAAGTTGCTGGCTTTTTTCATGCATCTTATTTGGCGTATTCATACCTAGGCTGAGATGTGGCCTCATTTCGTTGTACGTATATATTGACTCTTCAACAAGTGTTTTCAACTCGCGAAGATCTTTGCACTGAGTAAGCAAGAACTCTTGCTTGAGGATACCATTGACCCGCTCAGCTAACGCGTTTTGGTAACAGTCATAACCATCCGTCATTGATGGAGTTATACCATGCTTTTTAAGTTTCTCTTGATAGAGGTTTGAGCAATACTGAAGCCCTCTATCTGAGTGATGGATTGTCGCATGACAATAACATCGAGTTTTTACCGTCATATCTAAAGCCTTCACAACATCGCTCGCTTTCATTTCATTGCTAACTTCATACCCCATGATTTTACGGCTGAAGGCATCGGTAACCAATGACAAGTAGTGAACGCCCTCGTTTGACTGAACATAAGTGATGTCGCTCACCAGAACTTCTTCTGGTTTTGACGGAACGACTTCTTTTAGCAAGTTCGGATGTTTTTTCATCCAGTGTCTGCTGTTCGTTGTTTTGGTGTAACTTCGTTTCGGCTTAACGAGTAAGCGCTCTTCTCTGAGGTAATTAAACAAAGCATCACGGCCAAGTTTTATTCCCTTAGCTATCAACTTCGGCTTCAGTAAGAAATAGAGCTTACGAGCTCCCAGCCGAGGCATGAATCGTCTTAGCTCAAGCACCATCCCTTTCACAGGAGCAAGCTCAGCCTGACGAGTGGTCTCACGCTTTTCTCTCTGATAGACACACTGACGAGATATATTGAGCAATGAACAAGCTTTACTTAAGCTTACTTTCTTCTCTTTTTGAAGGCTTCTTGCTCCTTCGCTATATACTTTTTTCTTAGCGACATCCCGTGCTCAGCATCAAGAATATCAACAACCCTATTGAGAAGAAGGCATCTGAGACGTTCATCTTCGAGCTCTTGTTCAAGTCGTTTTATTTTTTGGGCAGGCGTTTCATTCGCTCTCGGTGATTTAGGCATCGTGTTCTTCCTTGGGTTGGTAGTCCAATCCATTTTGCCATGCTTTCTTAACCAAGTAAGAACAGTCGAACGACCTTGTATGCCGTAAATTGATTGGGCTTGTTTATAGGTCATGTCGCCTTTTTCGATGGCGTCTACAACCTGCAATTTAAAGCCTAGTGTGTAATCACGCTGAGTGCGCTTAACGTAGTGTTTATTTGGAATGGTCATCATTAGTCCTCAATGTGTAAACACATTTCAGGACGGGACAGTTTTTTACACAAAAAAGCCGAACTCAATGAGTCCGGCTTTTTTCTCCTGGATATGACCAAAAAGGAGGACTGGTTAATCCAACAAACAAGGTATTTGTTCCAATCGAAGCTACCTTATCAATAAGAACCTAACCTTGTTGGCCAAAGCTGCTTATCCTTTGAATTCACACTAGGTAAACCATACTTTTCTAATACTATTTTTTGATATTAGCTATCCGCTCTAGCAAGACCAAGTAAGTGTGTTGAAGTCTTAATCTCTAACTCAGACTGGATCCCCAAAAGTGCAATCCCTGCTAATATTTGTTGTGGCATAACCACTTGTGCTGTCGGTAACTCCATTCAGTCGTATAACATTTTGAACTGTATCCAATCTTCACTGATGCTTAGTTCCCGATCCTTCGCCATTCTCATCAGTCTTTTACACTCCGGTGGAATTGGATTTCCCTCATCCCAACCCGTGATTGTTCTCCAGTTTTAAAACATAGTTCCGCGACCTCTTCCTTGGTCATTTGACACTCTAACTTTCGAAAAATGTAGTTCTTACTCATTTCGAGATACTTCACAGATAAAACCTCTAAATACAAGAGGTTGTACTGTATTGATAAGATATGCAGCATGAACATAAGAAGAATAATAAACACCTTACTGTTGATGCCGGTAGTGAAAGTTTTGGTCTCAGACCAAGACTAGCGTCAAATTTGACCTTGGCTTTTTGTTTTGAGATGATTTAGATTTAAAATTAATGCGTATCTCAATGAAAATCTTAGTTTTTTTATTGCTTGTAATAATGCCACCATTAGCTCATGCGGATTGGAGAGTTAATAGTTGGGAAGGCTCTGGTAATGTGAAAAATGCTGAGTCTTACTCTCTATATAAAAACATCAAAGTTGTTATGGAGTGTACTGCTGGTTCTGCGAAAGCTACTCAGTTAACGATTGAACCATATTTAACCTATGACGAAGGTAGGTATGAAACCACAATTATGTCTTATCATGTTAATGATTTCTTTGGTAATAAGCTTGGAAAACCAAAATTTTCATCTTTTGATGTTGCATCTGGAAGTGAGCGATATCGTCATATATACGTTTTTACCAACTCTGATCTCAGTAAGTTAAATGGCGAAGATGCTATGGGATTTGAGGTGAAAACCTATATTGGCAAATCATCTGATTATCTAAATGTATGGTATTCATTAAATGGTTTTAAGCGTGCATATAAAACATTGAATTGCGATGGTTTATATTGAGAATAAACTATATGTGGAGTGGTATATGAGTGACTATGAAAGGTTAGAAATTGAGAAAAGAAATGGTTGGAGTAAATACAACAACTTAAATCATTCATCGGAAGAAAAATTTAAAGGGGCAATGATCGTTATTTCTTGCCACTTTGAACGTTCTGTTAACGACCGTCCAGAAGGGCATATAAGCTTTAATGAATATGTGAGCAGTTGGTTGTCGGCTAATCAGAGCCACTTTCCAGAAGTAAGAGCAAAACTATTGAGAGAGTACCGTACCCACCATTGAGTTCTTCACATTTAGAGTGCGGGACGTCATATTTACGATAACAGCACTTAATACGTACCTAAGGCAATCTTTTTGCTAGTGTGATATTACTCATCGCACTAGCTCTTCACAACTAGCTTTGCCATATCTGTTGTTATCCTTGAATTGCTAATTTAGAGTAAGCACTGACAAACTTTTGCCCCAAAATGAGCCAGATAGGGATTGAACTCAGGTTCAAACTCAGGAACTTGCCTTACTTTTCCTCATGCCTAAAGTTCTAACTTTGTCCCCAAATTTCTAACCCACTAGACCACTAGAGACTGATCTTCAAACACAGCTACGCACGAATACGTTGTTTAAGTGTTTCTAAGCTATTGAATAGTCGATAACTAAATGGAAGTTCTTCAGTGATAACGTGCCTTGAATAGGAAGCAATGTGTGTTTGCACGGTTTGCACCTGAAAAATCGGATTTATACTGTATTATATTCTTATTTTTCAGTTGGTTAAGTAATGGGTTTGGGATATGCTGAAAGTGTGAATTCGTGCTTGCACGATATTAAGATGTTAGAGCTACAAGCGCCGAGAAAAATAATGAGTATATTTTTAAATATTGTTGGTTTTATCTTATTGATTGCATCCGTCTTTGTATTTGGACTAAAGGGGATGGCTGCTGAAATGGGAATAGCTGTTACGGCAAGCGGTATCTTTCTGGCCTTTGCTAATCTGGATAAATTTTCAGAGTTTAAGGGGGCAGGCTTTGAAGCTAAATTAAGAGAAGCTGTGAATGAGGCCAACGCCACAATAGAGAACCTCAAGGAAGTAGCTAAACCACTTATTAAAACTAATCTTTTTGCTTTAGCTAAAGCAGGGAGATTATCAGCTGGTGTATTCAACAAGAGCCATGATGTATACGACCAGCTTGCGGAGCTACAGTGCAAAATTGGACTAGAAGGCCAAGATTTAGAAAAGTCCAAATTAAGCTATCTCAATATTCATGCGTGGGACATGGTGTCGGAACTATCTGGTAGTATTGAGCGTGCTGGAAATGAGCGGTTTTCAGTGACATCTCGTGAAACCATGGGTACTAACAGCTTCGAGGTCGCCCCAGATTTAAAAAAATTCAACGAGTTGGTATCTGGCTTAGAGCTTGATGAAGCCTCTCAAAAGCAATACGAAGCTATGAAGAAGTACTATGCCAAGTACCAGCTCTAACAAAGAGTGCAAGCGGGACAATTTTAAGCGCGGCTTCGCCACAAAATTGCCCCTTCACTAAGCGTTAAGTGACTGGGTTGGCAATATACAAATTGTGGGAGGACAATTTTCTACATGAGTAAAAAAACAAAATTATTCATAGCATCTTCAGTTGAGGGATTAAGCTTTGCTGAGGCGATAAAGGCAGGTCTAGAGCATAGTTCAATTCGTGCTGAAATATGGACACAGGGAGTCTTTAAAGCAAATGGCTATCCATTACAGCAATTAGAAGATGCAATGGATAAATATGATTACGGTCTCTTCGTTATGACTCCAGACGATCTCGTGGAACGTAGAGGTGAAGAACTTAGAATTGCTCGTGATAATGTGTTGTTAGAGTTAGGAATGTTTATTGGCTGCTATGGAAAAGAGTTCTGCTTTATTTTGACTCCTAGAGGCGTCTCTTCTCCCAAAATGCCAAGTGATATGACTGGTTTTCAAACACTTGACTATGATCCTGAGTGGGCAAATGAAAATATAGATGCTGCTTTAGGGACTGCCTGTCGCAACTTAAAATTGAGTATTGAAGAGTCAGTTGCAGAGTATAATCAGAAGTTATCAACCGATGAACCTGAGGTAGTGATAGAGTCCGAAGGTCTGACTGAAGATCAGTTTTCAGTACTCTCCATCCTATTTGAGGCAGAAAAGCGTTTGTCTGCAGGAATGTTAGGTCGTATGACAGAGACAAACAAAAATATCATCCAAGTGATACTCAGTGAGCTTGTTGACAAGCGATTAGTTAGTGTAAGCCGAGGACATTGTCTAGTCGATAAAATTTGCGCTATGTATCAAATCAATACAGATGGTACACGCGAATATATGTCTCATAGTTCAGCGTAGAAAATCACTTAACAAACGCTTCAACCTGACTGCCAACGGATGGAATTTTTGGTTCGGTTTGGCACTTGTGATTACGGTGGCCTGCTTGAGTATAGTGAAGTTGGCAGCAAGTTAAGCGGGCGTTAACTGTATTGGAGTTCAGTGGTAGAAATATGATTTTGTATAAGTATGTAGGCTTTCAAGCTGCAATCTCTATGATTGAGTCTTCGACACTAGGTTTTAGCCGAGTATTGGATCTTAATGACCCATTTGAATGTACCTCAATTTGCGCACCAGACAATCATGGTATGACAGACAATCTCGTTGTTAATGCTATCAAAGAGCATCTATCTCCAAGGTTCGGTGTATTGTCATTGACTAGGCAACCTCTGAACTCTTTGATGTGGTCTCATTACGGTCAATCACATACAGGTGTTGTGATTGGTATTGACTGCGAAAAAGCAGGGTTACTAAATTCTGAAACGTCTTCAATTCCTGCCAATTTCGGTGACGTAATCTACTCAGCGACTAAGCCATCACATGCCGTGAATATGGATATTTCCGATAATTTTTGGGTTGATAATCCTGCATTGTCTTACTTTGAGCCTCATTCTTACAATTTGCTATCACGTGCGTTCTTACATAAGTCATTAGAGTGGGGTTATGAGGAAGAAGTGAGAGTTGTCAAAAATATTACCGACGATCGTGGAAACTGTGTGAGCAAGCGAAGACCTGCGCAGTTTACAAACAGCTCAGGAAATTGGAATCAAATATTTATCGAAAGTGAGGGGCGCACAATTCCCTGTTTAAGTATTCCCAAAGAATCCTTTGTTAAAGTTTACATCGGACGTCATGCTTATAAGCAGGTATCACACTTCAAGAACTTCACACAAAATGAATTTCAAGGTGTTCTGCAAGGTTGGGCTGACCAAGGTATTGAGGTGTTTGGCTGCAAACCCGATGTGAACTCATGGAAACTGGAAGCCCATCGTTTAGAACAATACAGTTAACAAGCGTTTAAGACAGATTCCCAACGCTCGGCATTTTCAGTTTGGGTCAACTTTAGTGTTTAAGCTGGCAAGGTTTTAGGTAGGGTGGTAGCGTTGCTCACTACTTAACGCGGCGCTGACGGATCCCCTCATATTTTCCCTAGTCCTGCCTTGTGTGTGAGCCTTTGATATTCGAACATTCCCCATTGATATTGGGATTCATTAATTTGATATTGCCGATGATTTCGAACCTCTCTCCCTAGACGAGGTATGGAGAGAACTCGGCGGTGTTTAATGCTGTTGGCTTGGAAGTCAAAATGCCATTTGGCCTGTACTGCAATGAGGCCATTCCACCACATCAGGATTTCAGCGAGCAACGCAATAAGAAGCAGGATATCTAATCGTTTAGTACAGCGAGTTCTGTTGTGACGAAGTGCGATCCCATAGGCGGTACTCTTTAGATCGCGGAATGCCTCTTCTATCTGCATACGCTTGGCGTACGGATTGGTCATTTGTACTTCATTTAAGATATGTCGAGGGACATTAGTCGCGAGTAGCCACGGCTCCTTCGCACTGCGCTGGTAGAGATGTGTAGCGGGGCTGGTTCTACTATGGCGTTGGGCTTTTCGGCCTTTTTCTAATCCCTTATAAACATAGGCTTCACAAGATATCGGTGATCTCTTTGCTAGTAAGCAGTGGCCAAGATATTTGGGTTTATGGACAGCGGTTGGATAAAAGGTTTTATTTGAGACCCAAGGTTTATGAGGTTGTTTGATTGATACTTCACCTCGGACACGACCTAACCAAAACCAGCCTTTCTCTTGAACTTGTCGGAACCAAGTATTTCGAAAACCCGCATCAGAAACGATGATTGGACTGGTTTTACTGGGTAAAATACTCTGCAATTTATCGAGGAATGTTTGGTGACTTTTCGGTGAATTATATTGGCCATACTCAAAAACTTGTTCAAAGATTGTGATGGCTCGACCATCAAGTGCAACGGATGCTCTTAACGTCATATAACGAAGTTGTTCACGAACATCAG
>NZ_JBFRST010000016.1:0-608 GCF_041473705.1 Vibrio sp. 10N.222.55.B11 | reverse complement strand
GAAAAAGGCCGAAAAGCCCAGCGCCATAGTAGAACCAGCCAAAAACACTCCGCTACACATCTCTACCAGCGCAGTGCGAAGGAGCCGTGGCTACTCGCGACGAATGTCCCTAGACATATCTTAAATGAAGTACAAATTACCAATCTGTACGCCAAGCGTATGCAGATAGAAGAGGCCTTCCGCGATCTAAAGAGTACCGCCTATGGGATCGCACTTCGTCACAACAGAACTCGTTGTACTAAACGATTAGATATCCTGCTTCTTATTGCGTTGCTCGCTGAAATCTTGATGTGGTGGAATGGCCTCATTGCAGTACAGGCCAAATGGCATTTTGACTTCCAAGCCAACAGCATTAAACACCGCCGAGTTCTCTCCATACCTCGTCTAGGGAGAGAGGTTCGAAATCATCGGCGATATCAAATTAATGAATCCCAATATCAATGGGGAATGTTCGAATATCAAAGGCTCACACACAACGCAGGACTAGGGAAATTATGAGGGGATCCGTCAGCGCCGCACTAAGGTGTGAGCGGCGCTTGGCTATACTTGAGCGAAGCGAAACTGCCAACCGTTGCTGTCTTAAACAGATTGTTGAACGAAGCCGCTAC